>NZ_JBFAHW010000063.1:0-60929 GCF_040654355.1 Streptomyces sp. NPDC050704
ATCGAGGACCTCGACTTCACTGAGGGCACCAGCCGGGAGCGGCACGGCCGCAACAAACGCTTCCGCCGCCTGCTGTCCCGCTTCCCGACCGCGAAGCTCCGTGCCCGGCTGGTGTCGATGGCCGCCGAACAGAACATCGCCATCGTCGCAGTCGACCCGGCCCACACCCGCCGGTGGGGTGCCCAGCACTGACAGAAACCGCTGACCACCCTGGCCCGCAAGATTTCCCGGCACGATGCGGCGAGCTCCCCCACTCTCGGCTGCGCTCAAGCGGGGGCACCCCCATCGATCGGGCGACGCGCCCTCGGGCATCCGATCCGGCGACGGACGACACCGCCCCACCACGACCAGAGTGATCATCGTGGGCATCGGACCGTCCAGGCCCCACCGGAGACCCGCAGGCGTGAGGGACCCCGACCCCACCTGCCCGGACCGCGCACGCGAGGCGCGCCGCCCGGTGGTGGAGCGAACGCGGGGAACCAGGGCGCCCAACACCGTTCGGGGCACCCGACTGAGCAGCAGTCCTGGCAACAGGACGCACTCCCACTCAGTCTTCAGGAACGGTTCGGTATGGACACCCGCCGACGACCAGCATGAGTATCCCACCCACCCCTCACACCAGACCCGTGACCTGCGAACTCACGTTGCACAGTGCTCAGTCCTGCCCTTTCTCGCAGTTGGTCGCGGGCTCAACCAGGAGGGGGCCGTCTGATGGGGGCGCCAGTAAGAACTGTGGCACCAGCCCATAAACGACGTCCAACCTCTGATCTGCATCAAACCGCTCTGGCGCCCCCGTGCGTCCGCAGGAGCATTTACTCGACGCTGTCGTCGACCTTGAAGTTGTAATTGACCTGTTTACCGTTGACCGCGGTGGCAGTGACGATGACACCGAGGGTGTCGCTGCCGGCAGTGAGTTCGCAGCGGATCGTGGCGCCGACCCGGGCCGGGAGGTGCTCAGGACAGGTGACCCTGTCGGGACGCTTGCCGGTGTCCGCGGCGAGCTTGTCGGAGATCGTCAGCGCGACTCGGGCCTTGTGGACGGCCCCGCCCTCGTTGACGCCCGTGTTCTCGGGCTCTGCGGAGCCGTCGCCGACCGGCTTCTCCTCGGCCGTCGGCTGCTCCTCCGCCGTCGGCTGCTCCTCGACCGGGGCCTCCTCAACGGCGGCTGCGTCCTCGCTGGCCGTCGCCTCATTCTTCTTCTCCGCGTCGCCAATGCTGAAAGAGCATCCGGTGGCGAGAAGCACCGTCAGTGCGCCCATCGCCGCCGCGGCCGCAATCCTCTTGTTGCGCCCAGTGTGCTGCATTCTTTCCCCCGTTTATGGATGATGAGACAAAGATCAGGAGTGCAGATCGGCTGAACCGATTCTGCGTATAAGCGCTTTGAGTTGGACTGTTACATGATCAGCACCTTCTGCTCCGCCGAGCGGCCCCCTGCCGGCGCCACGCGAACACTCAGCGCAGCAGGGGCTGCTGCCGCGGGCGCGATGGGGTCAGCAGGACACCGAACGCGGAATCGCAGTCAGCTGCACTTCAAGGGCGGCAGGGCTCTCCGCATCGAAGGTCTGATCTTGTTGTTCAACGGGAAGGTCTGGCCCTCAGATGCGGGCGCTGCGGCAGCGGACGGCGCATGTTTCCTCCACGTCCTGCTCCACTAAATCTCCTAATTTTTCTGAGAGGGAGGCGGCAGGATTGCTCGCCTCGAATCTGATGCGCGCCCGCCACGGCCGGTGTCAGCCCTGTACGACGGGCACAGTAGCCCGGCCCGGTCGCTGAGTGTGCCGGTCGTTTGCCCCACAAGGAACGGCTGCCGCGCGCCACGGCACGTCAGGCGCAGGACAGGCCCGGCCTATGACGCCCTGTCCTGTCCTGCGGCCGACGCCGGGCGTGGTCAGACTCCCCCACCGCGCTACCCGCCCGCCTCCGTCGGCTCAGACGGCCGGCAGCGCGTACAGCCGCTTGGCGTGCATCGCGGCCAGCCGCTTGCCCGCCGGGACCACGTACCACTTCTGGTTCGCACCGGTGTTGTCGTTGTACGTCCAGCGCAGCTTCCCGGTCGCCGCATCGAAGGCGTGCACGCCACCGTTTTTGTCGTGCTCGGTCGCGCCGTACAGCGTGCCGCCCACCTTGGCGAACTGCCACGCCTCCGCAGCCGAGCCAACCAGGTCCTTGTTGTGCCAGATCTGCTTGCCCGTAGCGGGGTTCACCGCCCACATGCCGTACGCGCTGTCGGAGGCGTAGAGCACCCCGTCCAGGACCTGCGGATCGTTGAACCAGGTGAACTTCTCATTCGCCAGCGACCAGCGTTCCGTGCCCGCGGCCAGCGCGAACGCCCGCAGCCGCTGCCCGTCCGGCACGATCAACAGGTCCTCGTGCACGGCGAAGCGGTAGTAGTTGGACCTGCCGATCTTCTTCGTCCAGAGCTGCCGGCCCGTCGTCGTGTCGCGGACGGTCACGTTCTTCCGGAAATCGGTGTACGCGAGGCGCCCGCCGACGACCGCGGCGGTGATGCCGAACTCCTCGGTCCCCCTGTCGCGCTGCTCACGCCAGGCGATCTTGCCGGAGGTGGTGTCGATCGCGGCGATCACGTTGGTCGGCGACGAGGAGTCCTCCTCCAGGATCCCGGCGAGGACGTAGACGTGGCGGTCGTCGGCCGCGATGGGGCGCGGCTGCTCGTACTCCTTGCCCAGGCGGCTGCGCCAGGTCTCCTTGCCCGTGGCCGGATCGAGGCCCACCACGTCGCCGTCGTACTCGGCGCTGGCGAGAAAGAGCGTCCCGCCGCCGGTGATCAGCTTGGCGCCGGGAATGGTGACGCCCGGCCGTGACCACTTCTCCTTGCCGCTGACGGCGTCACGCCCCACCAGCGGGTCACCCGACACCACGACCGTGTTCCCGATGGCCGCGAGCGCGTGGATCCCGGCCAGGTCGTCGTTGGCTGTCTTCTGTTGCCACAGCGGCTTGGGCGCGGTGCCCGGGGGCGGGGTGGTGAAGGTGTCACCGCCCTTGTCGGTGTCACCGCCCTTGCCGCCGGGAGTTGTGCCGCCGCCCGACGCGCCCGTTTCCTCCTCGGGGGTGCACCCCCATGCGCCTGCCCCCAGCACGGCCAGGCCGAGGCCCGTCCCGGCCAGCCTGAGCGCCTGCCTGCGTGACACCGCGTGCCCGTCACGTCCACCCATGTCGGTTCCCCGTCCCCGTTTTCGCCCGGATGTTGCCGACGCCCCTCGGACGTCTTGATCGCGGTAAGGCTAGCCGTCAGATTTCGGCCAGTCGTCGGGCGGTACGCAACCGGGACGCGTCCGTGAAACTCCTGTCACACAAGATCAGCGACTCCTGATCGCCGAGCGGGTCCTGAACCGGCTGGCCGAGCAGGACCGGGCCACGGAGGAGGCCGCCGCGGCCGTTGCCCCGGCTCCTGCCCGGGTGGCGGGACGGGCGGTGCTGCTGATCCCGCACCGCGGCGAGAATCCCGACGAGGCCGCTCTGCCCGCTGACTATCGCACGATCCTGGCGATCGTGCGGGGGCCGCCGACGGCCCGGTGCAGGTCAGGGGTGTCGGCGAGGAACTGGGCCTGGAAGTGGCGGTGCGCGGCAAACTGGAGCCGCTGCGCGCGAAGATCGACTTCTGGTCCACCTGATGTTCCCTGAGCCGGATCGCCGGCATTTCCCTGCGTCTCCTGACGCCTGTCCGGCAGCGCTGCCGGCCGTTGTGTGCGGATGAGCGTATGCGGCCCGGAGACTGGCCGGCCGGTCCACGCCCGCCGAGTTCCTTATCGCGGGAAAGCCCGAACGGACACGGTTCTCCGACGGCTCAGCTGAGACCGCCGTCGACGGTGATGCTCTGGCCGGTGACCCACCGCGCGTCGTCGGAGGCCAGGAAGGCGACGACGTTTGCGATGTCCTCGGGCTCGCCGATCCGGCCGAGCGGCGTCCGTGCCACGAGCTGGTCCACGGGGGCGGACGACGTGGCGAAGGTCCGTGTATTGGTAGGGCCGGGCAACACGCTGTTGGCGGTGATCCCGCGCGCGCCGACCTCACGCGCGAACGTACGGACCAACTGCTCGCCGGCCGCCTTGGCCGCCGCGTACAGAGCCTGTCCGGCCGGGCTCACGCGGGTGGCCGCCGAGGAGATGTAGATGACGCGGCCGTGCTCGCGTACGTCTCGCGCGGCCGCGCGGAAGGCGGTGAAGGCGGCTCGGGCGTTGACGGCGAAAGCGCGTTCGTAGTCCTCGTCGGTGGCCTCGGCGAGGGTGCCCCCGACGTAGCCGCCCGCGTTGTGGACGAACGCGTCGACGCCGCCGTAGTGACGGTGGGCGGCGTCGAAGAGCGTGCGCAGCTGGGCGGGGTCGGCGGCGTCGGCCCGGACGGCGGTGGCCCGCCCGCCCGCGGCCTCCGCCGCGCGGACGACGTCGGACGCCGCCTGCGCGTCGGTGCGGTAGTTGACGACGACACCGAAACCGTCGGCGGCCAGGCGCAGCGCGACGGCCCGCCCGATGCCTCGCGAGCTCCCGGTGACGACTGCGGCTCTGCCCGGCGTGTACGGCATGACACTCCAAAAAAGTTGAGCATCTCTATAATCGACGCTCTCGACTAAATAGTAGAGACCATCAACTGTCAAGGTAGGATTCCGCCCCATGAGCCCCACACCAGAAGACCGAGAGCTCACAGACACGCTGGCCGGATTGAGCACCCAGCTCGAAGGCATCAAAGCGACCGAGAGCCGACGGCTCGGACTGACACCGCAACAAGCCCAGCTCCTCTGCGTCATCGAACCCGGCGAACGCACGCACGGCGAACTCGCGGCCCTCCTGCACTGCGACAAGACCAACATCACAGGCCTGGTCGGCCGCCTCGAACGCCGCGGGCTCGTACGACGCCAAACCGCCCCGAAAGACCGCCGCGCCACCCACGTCATACTCACCGACGAGGGCGCGGCCCTGATGACACGCTTCCGCGACGCGGTGACGACAACCGTCACAGAGCTGTTCACCACCTGGCCCCCGGCCGACCGCGCCGCGCTCACCCGCCTGGCACACACAGCCACCCATCTGCTCACCCACACACCGACAACCACCTGAGACCGCATTGACGACGAAACCCCGAGCCGCTGCCCTTCCTCCTCGACAGCGACGGCGACCTCCTTGCCTGGCAGTTCCCGCTCGCCCACGAGAAGACGTGGACGGACGAAGACAGCGGAAAGCGGCTATGGATCGTCGGCTACGCGATGGAACGCATCCACATCGAAGTCGAACCGGCACCCGGCGGGCGCACTCTCGTCGCCCACCTGTCGGCGCGCATCCCACGCGTCGCCAACCACTGGAACGGGATCCGCAACGCTCTTGTGCGGCATTCCGTCAATCCTGATGTGATCCTCAAGGCCCCGGTCCGGACCCGATGGGAGAAGGGACCGGACGGCTTCATGCACCCGAAGTCGGTCGACTACCACGGAGCCACCGCACAGATCGTCGAGGCATGCGACGTCGCCGGCCTACCGGAGCCACCCACCGATCTCGATGAGCTGAGCGAGGTACGGGGCGTGCACCGCACCGGCAAACACCCGATCGAGAAAGGTGCCAGCGCGATGTTCCTCGCCAAGCTCGAGGAACATGCAACCAGAGTGTGTGACCAAGCACCCGTCACCTACCAGGCCACCAGCGTCAGGAGCAGCAAACCCACCACGGACTTCCGGCCCTACGTACCGGCCGACAACATCGTTCCCGCCCCTGGCCGCACGGTAGAGACCACCGCACCCCACCCACACCCAAATCAGCAAAACCCCAGCTCAGCTACCCCCGGGAAGGAGCCGCACCCATCTCGGTTCTGGCACCGATCTTGAGGAGCGGTCGCAGGGGGCGACATGTCGTTCGGTGAAAGGGTGGATGCGAGCCCGGCTGCCCAACTCAAACGCCCGCCTCGTAGCCTCCGCACATGACTGATGATCCGTTCCAGTGTCGCTGCGTTCTCTGTCATGAGTACGGCGACCGAGACGAAGCGGACCGCATGGATCTGACGATCATCGAGAATGTGCAGCAGCACGGATGGCACGTCGTGATGGTTCCTGAGGACGAGATCGGTCCTGGATTCGCCTACACGATCGGCCTCCTGCACGCTCACGGCGCACCTGAACTCGCCATGTTCGGGCTCGATGTCCACGCCATGCACCGCATGCTCAACAGGCTCGGAGCAAAGTCCGCCGCGGGCGCTGCACTGGCTGACGGCCAGAAGCACCCCGACGTTGCCGACGGACACCAACTCGCGCTCAGACAGGTGGATCTCCGCTGGTACCGGACCTTCTTCGGACGGGCCGTCGGGTTCTACCGGCGGCCTCCTTTCCCCGTGCTGCAAGTTGCGTGGCCCGACGTGGATGGCCGATTCCACTGGGAAGAACAGGGCGAGGAGAGGCATCGGGAGTCACAACCTCAGTTGTGGCTGCCGCCGGGTGAGCACCCTGTCGGGATCTGGACGACCGAACTCTGACCGCGAAGGCACCGGCCACCGACAGACCACCGCCGTCGCGAGGAGCTACTGAAGCGAGATCATTTTGCGGAGCAGTTCGAATCCGGCTCGACCGTAGAGCTGTCTCTTTATCTTCTTGATGCGGTTCACGGCGCCCTCGATACTGCCCGAGCTCCAGCCCGGGGTGAGCCCTACCGCACCGTCGGAGGCCGGGGCAATGCCGCGGACGGAGTCCCGCGAACCATGGCGATGTGGGCGCGGACCATGGCCTACGCGACGGGAGCGTGCTCGGCAACCAGCTCGCTGTGCGGTCGGGTGACGCTCGTGCATCCCGCGGCGAATCGCCGCTCCAGGTAGGGCTTGCAGGGATCCAGCCTGCTGGGACGGGGCCGGTTCTCGCGGAAGCCGTCCTGCCAGCGTGCGGTGGTCGCGTTGCGTGAACGGCCATCGAGTCCTGTCCATATTCCGGAAATTCTTCGAAACATTCGAAGCTATAGCCTCGCCAATTTGATCTTAAATGCGTGAACATCACTTTCATGGCAGCACCCGCAAACCCAAATATGGCTACAGCCAGGCCTTATGGCACTCGCGGACATCGCATCCCCAAGCGAATGTTTCGCAATCAAGGACGAAACTCTTGACGCTTGACGGATGCAGGTCAACACTGTTCGACCAAACCCCGCCCATGGAAGACGGAGGAAACCCGCACATGAACCTCACACCTGCACAGCCAAGCCGCAGGCAGGCCTGCGCCGTACTGCTGGGCGCCGCGACCGCACTGGCCCTGCCCAGCACGGCCCGTGCCGACACCGTCATCACCACGAACCAGACCGGCACCAACAACGGCTACTACTACTCGTTCTGGACCGACGCACAGGGCACGGTCTCCATGAACCTGGGCTCCGGTGGCAACTACGGCACCACCTGGCGGAACACCGGGAATTTCGTCGCCGGCAAGGGCTGGAGCAACGGCAGCCGCAGGACCGTGTCCTACTCGGGCTCCTTCAGCCCGTCCGGCAACGCCTACCTGTGCCTCTACGGGTGGACGTCCAACCCGTTGGTCGAGTATTACGTCGTCGACAACTGGGGCACCTACCGGCCCACGGGAACGTACAAGGGCACCGTCACCAGTGACGGCGGCACGTACGACCTCTACCAGACGACGCGGTACAACGCCCCGTCCGTCGAAGGCACGAAGACCTTCAACCAGTACTGGAGTGTCCGGCAGTCGAAGAGGACCGGCGGCACCATCACCACCGGCAACCACTTCGACGCCTGGGCACGAGCCGGAATGCGCCTCGGCAACTTCAGCTACTACATGATCCTCGCGACCGAGGGCTACCAGAGCAGCGGCAGCTCCAACATCAGGCTGTCATGAGCACCCGAAGGCGTCTCGCGTTACGTCCCCTGACGACGACGCTCGCCGCCGTCGCACTGGTCGCCGCGGGCACTCTCACCGTCCACGCCGCCCCAGCGCAGGCCGCCGCCTGCAACGGATACGTCGGGCTCACCTTCGACGACGGCCCGTCCGGCAGCACACCGGCCCTGCTCAACGCCCTCACCCAGAACGGACTGCGGGCCACGATGTTCAACCAGGGCCAGTACGCCGCCACCAACCCGTCCCAGGTACAGGCGCAGGTCAACGCCGGCATGTGGGTCGGCAACCACAGTTACACCCACCCGCATCTGACCCAGCTCGGCCAGTCACAGATCGACTCGGAGATCTCCCGGACCCAGCAGGCGATCGCGGCCGCCGGCGGCGGTACGCCGAAGCTGTTCCGGCCGCCGTACGGCGAGACCAACTCGACGGTCAAGGCAGTCGAGGCCAAGTACGGTCTGACCGAGATCATCTGGGACGTGGACTCACAGGACTGGAACGGCGCCAGCGCGGATGCCATCGTGCAGGCCGCCGGGCGGCTCGGCAACGGCCAGATCATCCTCATGCACGACTGGTCGGCCAACTCGCGGGCCGCGATCCCCCGTATCGCACAGCAGTTGACAACCCGCGGCTTGTGCGCCGGCCGGATCTCTCCGCAGACCGGCCGCGCCGTGGCCCCCTGACACATCGGCCCGGCATCCCCTGCACGACCTCTGCGCACGATCCAAGAGGCGTCGCCTCGGCGACATGCCCGCAGCGACGGCCGGCCTCGCGTCGGCCGTCGCCTTTATGTCTGCTTCGCATCTCCTTAGGCGTTTGATCCTTTGATTCGTTTCTATGCCCGCCGGGTCAGGTCGCGCCGGTTGAGAGTGGCTTGGCCGGTGAGGCGGGCGGGGGCGGCCTCGGCCAGTTCCTCCACCAGGAGCGGCTGGACTTCACCGACCGACCTTCAGCGGCGCCCCGTAAGGAGACGTGCGGCAAGGTCTTCCGGTGCCTTCAGCACGAAGTCTGCATGCGCCGATGGGTCATAGAGGTGTCCCCACCCCGCGGCGGCCGCATGGGCGCCCGCACGCCGGGCCGCCTCCAGGTCCGTGGGCGCGTCCCCCACGTACACACACGCGTGCGCGGGCACGCGGAGGAGAGCGCAGGCCCTGAGGATCCCCTCGGGATCAGGTTTGGGCCGCTCGATCTCGTCGCCTCCGACGACGACCGAGAAATGGTCCCGCAGTCCGACGGCGGCCAGCAGGATGTCGGCGGCGCGTCGGCTGGCCCCGGTGAAGACCGCCATGGGCACCAGGTGTCGGAGCTGGTCGAGCGTAGCCCGCACTCCCGCGCAGGGAGTCACCCGCGCAGCGCACTGGGTGAGTGCCTCGTGGTAGAGATCGACCTCCTGGCCGCTGCACGGACGCTCCAACATGCGACTCAGCATGGCGTGCGGCGGCCCGAGCGAGTAGAGGGCGACAACCTCCGCGCGGCTGTGGACAGTCCCTCCGAGTGCCGTGACCGTCTCGATGAAGGCGTCCGGCACCGCCGACGAGGAGTCGATCAGCGTGCCGTCCATGTCCCACACGACGGCGGACGGATTCCTGGCATCCAATGGTCCTCGCACTCGGCAGCGTCCTTTCAGCGACAGTGAGCGTTGTCTGCGTCGACGTTAGGAGGTGGTCATCCCGCCGTTGACGTGGACGACCTGACCTGTGATCTCCCTGGCCTCGTTCGAGGCTAGGAAGGCCACCGCGTCGGCCACCGCCCCCGCGTCCTGGAAGCGCCCGAGAGGGATCCTGGCAAGGGTCCGTTGCCGGACATCGGCTGCTGTGACTCCCAACAGACCTGCCTGCCGGGAGAAGTCACGTTCGATCATCTCCGTCTCGATGATGCCCGGGCAGACCGCGTTCACGCGGACGTTCGGAGCGAGCTCAAGAGCCATGCACTTGGTGAGTCCGATGAGCGCTGCCTTGGACGTGGCGTAGTGGGAGACCAGCGCCTGCCCCTGGTGGCCGGCCTGGCTGGAGATGTTGATGACGGCACCGCCACGGCTGGTCATACTCCTGGCGATGTGCTGGGACAACAGGAACGGGCCACGGACGTTGACCGCCAGGACGTCGTCGAGGTCCGACACGGGCACGTCGAGGAAACGGTGGAGCGTTGCGATCCCCGCGTTGTTCACCAGTACGTCCACCTCGCCGAGCAACTCCTCCATGCGCGATGCGGCGGCGTTCACCTCCTCGACGGACCCCATGTCGCACCCCAGGCCGTAGGCTTTTCCCGGCCCCTCCTCGGAGAGTGCTTGTGCCGTGGTGTGCGCGGACTCGTCGATCTTCCCCGTCAGGACGACCATGGCCCCCTCGGAGACCAGCCGACGGCAGATCGCCTCGCCGATGCCCCGGGTCCCCCCGGTGACCACACATTTCATGCCAGAGAGACGATGCATGTCTCCTCCTCGTCTGATTGAGCGAACTCAAGAAACGACCTTCACGGTGTGCCGCAGACATCGCAGTGCATCCTCGGGAACCGACCAGGGAAGGTCGAGTACGGCCTCGTCGAACCCCGCCTGTCGCGCGGCGACTACGGCGGCCACCACCTCGTCGTCCGAGGCACGCGAACAGTTGATCTTCAGGATTCCGGTGAACGGACCCGACCGGGAGTGAGCCTCCCGCAGCTCTGCGATCTCCGCCAGGCGGGATCGGAAGGCGTTCACCGAGAGGCCGTCGGCGTCGGTGACCGCCAGCCAACCATCACCCACCCGTGCGGCCCGCCTCCGCGCCGCAACGCTCATCCCGCCCACGAGGATTGGTGGGCCACACTCCTGCAGGGGCCGGGGCTCCATGACCACACCGGGCGGTACGGTGAAATGTGTGCCGTCAAACGCGTTGACCTTGCCCCTCCAGCAGGCTCGCAGAAGACGGACGCACTCCTCCAACCGTGCCCCCCGGTCCTGGAAGCTGTAGCCGAGTGCGTGCATCTCCTCGGCAAACCAGCCGGCACCGACCCCGAGCGTCAGCCGCCCTTCTGACAGAACGTCGATGGTCGCCACGGTCTTGGCCACTTCGACGGGGTGACGCTGCGGCAGCACCAGCACCGCCGTGCCCAGCCGCGCGGTGGTGGTGATGGCAGCGACGTGGGCGAGGGAGGCCAAGGCCTCCAGCTGAGGCTCGCCGACGTCCCAGGTGATGTGCCCGTCGGCACTGTACGGATACGTCGACCGGGCGTCAGCCACCATAGCCAGGTGGTCGTTGACCCACAGGGACGCGGCGCCGTCGTCCTCCGCCTGCCGGGCCAGGGACGCCAGCCCCGGACTGAACGCCCTGCGTGATGCCGTCGGCAGGGAGATGCCGATCTTCATGCCGATAACTCCTTCCGTCATCGCTCCGGGGCCCACGCCGCACAGGGCCCGAATCGGCGGTTCGCTGTCGTGGCCTCGTAAGGGAGCTGGGAGGGTAGGCTGATCAGTTCCATCTGCATGCCCCACGGCGTGAGGAAGTACAGCCAGCGGTCGCCCGCGATGGGCCCGTCCAGGACCGTCCGGGGCGCTCCGAGCAGCCGCACACCGGGCTGCCGGCGCAGGTAGTCGGCGGCGGCGTCGATGTCCCGCACGTAGAAGGCGATGTGATGCCCGCCGTAGTCGCTGTTGCGAGGCACACGACGGTTCTGGTCGGGGGCCGAGTATTGGAACAGCTCGATGTTCGTGACCGGCCCGAGCCGGAGCATCGCGATGTCGGCGGTCGCCCGGGGGTGCACGTTGAGCGCCTCCAGCATCCACTCGTCGTCCGACCGGATGGTCTCCTCCCGGTAGAGCAGGTCCGCTCCGAGGACATCGACGAAGAAGCGCACCGCTTCGTCCAAGTCGGGCACGGTGTACGCGACATGGTCGACGTTGGTCGCGGTGGGGATGCCACGGGCGGGCGCCGCCTGCTGTGTGAGATCCCCGGCGGAGTAGATCGGTGAGGCAGCGGAAGCGTGCGAATCCTGCACGTGGATTCTCCTCATCAAACTCAGCGGGACCGGTACGCGTTGGCGCCCGGCACATCGGCCGTGGGAGCGTCCAGCGACGGGGCACGTTGCGGCAGACGACGCGCCACTGAGTCCGGCACACACGTCATGACGATGACCTCGCAGGTCCCGGTCGACGACAAAAGGCCCGGAACACCGGCCGGCACGAGGACGGCGTGCTCCTCGGACACCGGATGCGCGGTGCCGCCCGGGCCGCCCTGGAAACGCGCCTGACCGCTGACGACGTACCAGAGGGCTTCGGTGCTGTCCTCCGGGTCAGCGCTCAGCGTCCCGCCGTCCTTCAAGACGACGTGGTCGATCGACTCGCACTCGCTGAACAGCATTCCGCGTCGGGCGACGGACCGCCATTGCCGCACGGCTCCGTCGTGACTGATCACAGTGGTGGCGGCCCCCCGCTCGGTCACGATCATCGCATTCCACCGCCTTCCAGGGGCGGAAGGGAGATCGCGAAGCTGGCGCAGACGACGCGCAGCCCTTCCGCGTCCGCGACGAGTCGCAGATCCTCCCCACCGGAGGTAGTGACCGCCGTGCCCTGCCGAACAGGTACGGTCACGGACTGGGAGAGGGCCGACCCCCGGCCGTCCAACACGAAGACGGTGTGTTCGAAATCTCGGCCGGTCAGATCCAATGAGGTACCGGGCGCCACCTGCAGCATGCGGATGCGGCGCAGGGGGCCTTGAAGGACGGGCCTTGGATCCACGTCGAGCTCGTGGCCGAGGTCGACGACCTTCGCCATGCCGTCGGGCACCTGCATGGACATACTCTCCTTTCGCTGGGAACGGGTGAGGGCGACGATCCTGGGCGCGGGAATCTCCAGCGTCAGCCAGCTCAAGGGCTCGCTTCCGACGTTGCGCAGGCCGTGTGTGGCACCCAGCCCGGTCAGAATCAGCTCGCCCGCCCGCACAGGCTGCGGCCTGCCGTTGAGGATGGCCTCCCCCTCGCCGGCGAGTAGGACGTAGACCTCCTCCGTCCTGCTGTGCAGATGCTCACCGCTCAGCCCGCCAGGAGGGATGCAGGCCCACTCGACCGCCTCATACGGGCCGCGCAGCCCTTTGCCGCCGGCGAGAGACCTCCAGCGGGTCAGGCCGGCAGCGCCGTGCACGCCGTAGACGCTGGAGGGCATGTCGAGGTCCGCGACCAGCAGTTCACCCGGCATCGAGACCGCCTGCGGCCAGGGTGTCCACGGCGTGAGTGATCTCCTCCGGCGTCACGTCGTTGACGAAGCGGGCGTCGCCGATGCCGACCGGCAGCGGCAGCCGCTGGTAGCCGTCACGGTGGCGAACGGTGTCTTCCAAGGCCGTCACCAGGCTCGTTGCGTCACACACCGGGTGGTGGCGAGGCAGGCACAGCCGATGCATGACACGGCCGATCCGGGACCTGTCCTCGTCGGTCACCAGACCGCGGCCGTGAGCGATGACCGTCGTCAACGCCATGTCCACGTTGACCGCCTCCCCGTGGAGCAGGTCGGGAAGGGCCCGCATTTCGATGCTCGGGCTGAAGGTGTGGCCGTAGTCGACCAGGCGCTGCAACTCGTGCTCCCAGAGGTTGGGCTGCAGTTCCTGCAGCATGCCGTGGATCGCCCGTTCCAGCACCTGCTGCCCCGCGTCGCCGGAGGCCGACGTCGGTTGTAGCCGCGATTCCACCAACTCGGTGCCGTGCGCCTCGAGCAGCTTGAACAACTCCTCGTCCTTGATGAGCGCGATCTTCAGGATTTCGGCGAGCCCGTTGCAGACATGACGCTCGTCCAACGTCCCTAGGAACGTCTTGTCCAGGAGGGCCAGGGTGGGAGCGAAGTAGGTGCCCAACCGGTTCTTGTGACTCTCGAAGTTGACGCCCGTCTTGACGCCCACTCCGGCATCCACGATGCCGATGAGAGTCGTGGGCACGCGTACATAGGGCGTGCTGCGCCGGTAGAGGCTGGCCGCGAAGCCGACGACGTCCAGCAGCACGCCGCCGCCGATGGCGATGATGGGATCGTGCCGGCGTGATATCCCGAACTTGTCGAGCTCCTTGACGACCTGGGTGACACTGTCCATGGTCTTGCTCCGCTCCTCGACGGCGAGGGTGCAGAACCACGGCTCCAGACGGTGCGCCTTCATGTAGGCCCGTAAGCGGTGGCCGTAGTGGGCCTCGACCCGTGCGTCGATCACGACGAACCTGCGGTTGTCGGTGCGTTTCGTGGCGCCCGCTTCGGCCAGGTCGTCGCGGGAGGGGTCCAGCAGATCGTTGGCCATGCGGATCTCGTAGTGGACGGGTTTCTCCGCCTGGACGAGCCACTTCGGTTCGTGCTCGCCCTGGCGGACGAGTCCGGTGGTGCTTTGCTGAGGTACCCGCAGGGCACGGGGGACCGGGCGCACGGCACTTTCCATGTTGCTGTGTCCAATCTGGTGTCGGCGGTGACTTACTCGTGCGGTCACGTCCATGCGGGTGGACGAGCGTCCAGCACCTGTCCGGAGACGTGCCGGGACTCGGGGCTGAGGAGGAAGCGGGCAAAGGGAGTGTTGTCGCGGACGTCGGGCAGCGGAGGATAGCTGGCGTCCCGCCCCAGGGCCTTCTGCTTTCGCAGCAGATGTTCCCGTGCGAGCGGTGTCTCGGCGGCGATGCCCAGAGCATTCACCCGGACACCGCTGTCGGCGAGTTCCTCCGCCAGGCATCGCACGTGTTGTTCGAGCGCGGCCTTCGCCGCGCAGTAGGCGGCGAGCATCTCCACGGGGACCCGGGCGCCGCGCGATCCGATGGCGAGTACGCTGCCGCGGCCCGATTCGACCATGGCAGGGATCACCTGGCGGACGCACCGTACGAACCCGAGGAAACTGACGTCCACAACCCGTTCCACCTCGCTGACCGGGACTTCCCAGCCATACCCGACTGCTGACGTGTCGGAAGGGCAGTACACGAGTCCGTAAGGGGCCGGGTAGTCGCTCCTCAGACAGGCGAAGAACTCGGCCACGCTGTCGTCCGAGGTGACGTCGATCTGGCGGTACTCCACCTCTCCCCCGAAATCCGTGGGCGTGCGGGCGCCGGCCAGCACGGGGATGCCGTCGGCGGCCAGGTCCTGGGCGAGCGCGGCGCCGAAGCCACTGCTCGCGCCGATGACGACGATGGGCGGTGTGCTCACGGTCAGTCCTCGAAGTGAGTGGTGTGGGTGGTGTCGTGCCGGATGGGGTCAAGGGCGCTGTAGCAACTCGGCGTACAGCGAGCAGTAGCCCCGAAACTCGTGCCCGGCGAGGAAGCGCTCGGCGCAACGGTCGTGGGCGGCGGTTCCGAGTCGTCGGCGCAGGTCGGCGTCGAGCAGCAGCCGGACCACCGCGTCGCCGAACTTTTCGAGGTCCCGTGGATCACTGACCAGCAGACCCTCGCGGCCGTCCCGGATCTGGGTGGGAATGCCACCGACGGCGCTGGCCACGATGGCCTTGCCCTTCCACATGGCTTCGGTGACGGTGAGGCCGAACCCCTCCTTCAGGCTCTTCTGAATGACGACGTCGGCACGTGTCTGAAGGGCGTTCACGACGTGCGCGTTGGCTTCGGCATCCTTCAAGGACAGGTTCACCAGATGGACTCGCCCGCGCACCTGCGGGGGCAGTGTCCGCCAGGTGTCGGCCACGGAGCCGTGGATGGCGGCTCCCTCCGGGTCGTCGGGAATGTCCGCGGGTTCCGGTCCGGCGAGCACGAGATGGGCATCGGGGCGGGCCGGCGCCACGTGGTGGACGAAAGTGCGCAGGACACCGTTCATGTCCTTGAGCGGATCCCACCGGGACACCTGCAGGACCACCGGGGCTTCGGGGGGCAGCTGCCGGTCCTGCAGGACGTGTGCCGAGCGGGCGACCCGATCGTCCCCGCCGCTCGTGGGCCCGGCCTGCAGGCTGATGGCGCTCAAGAAGCTCTGCACGGTGGCGTCCGTCAGTCGGCGGTTCTTCGGGGCCGAGGGGTCGATCGACGGAGGGAGGATGACGACCGTGTCGCGCTCCATCCAGGGCGGGGCGTAACCGTCCACAGAGAATCCGCAGCGTACGGGTGCGCGCAGGTACGGCTCCAGGAACCGCCAGGTGTCCCGGGTGGTTTCGGCATGCGCGGTGGTCCCGATGTGGCACCGCCATGCCACTCGCAGCCCGGCGTCGGCGAGATAGGGGGCGAGGCCGAGGGTCTGCGGATCGTGGAGTACGCACAGGTCGCCGGGCGCCAGCCGGCCGAGAACCTGCTCGGCTTGGCTCCGTGCTGTCGTCTCGTAGGTCTTCCGTTCAGCCGGACCGAGCTCGCCGACCGGGTCCGGGCTGCCGTGGAGCCGATGGTGCAGACGTTTCGTCACCGCGAAGAAGTCCGGCTCGCCCGTGAGCACAAGCCATCTGGTGCGCAGTCCATGGCGGTTGTGAAATCTGACGGACCGGTGCAGCAGCTCTGCCACACCGCCGCCGGTGGCGGTGCTGTTCAGGTGCCAGACCGTACGGTCCCCGACGAGGCCGGCCAACTCCGGGGGAAGGGCCTCGGTCGCTGTGCGAATATCCCCAGAAAGGGCCGAGTCGACTTCGTCGACCAACATGTGCAAAACCATCACCTTTTCGGTGGGGTGGTCAATGGAGGCCGACCGGAAAGGTCTGCGCCAAAGGAGACATGTTCCTGATTCGATAGCGAGTGCATGTAGCTAGAAAACATGCATCCAGGAACGCTCGTTTCGACGATAGATGGCAATTTCTTCGAGTGTCAAGCACCTCTTATCGGTCAGAACTCGGTCGGGCGTTGTGTGGCATTTTGGCGAATGCTTCGAAAATTGTTCGCGATCTCGAACAATGCTCTCTTCGCCTTCCTCACCTGCGATGATAACGCTTTGTGGTTGCTCTTTAAGGGTGGTCTATTTGATTAAAGCGGACAGATGGCGGCGGGTTTCAGTTGATGAGACGGTCCACTCTGGCGAGCGATACAAGCCAAAGCCGGGCGCTCGCCCTGATTTCCCGTCTGGTTACCTCCGGCAGCGGGGAGCTAGCCTTGCCAGGTGCCGTTCCGTATCCAATTCCGAAAGATAGTCCACAGTTAGGGGAGTCTCCATGGTTGACCTCTCTGTAGGCCGGGTAATAGCTGTCACTGGCGGCCTAGGGTTCGTGGGAAAGAATCTCGTGCAAAAACTTGCCGCCGCCGGCCACCAGGTCCGCGTGCTCGACATCGAGAACGAGGACCGGGTGGGCGAGCTGCCTGCCCGGGTGCTCTACCGGCAGGCCGACCTCCGTGACGGACCGCAGACCCGGGAGGCGCTGGCAGACGTCGATCTCGTCTTCCACCTCGCCGGAAACTCCAGCGGTACCGTCTCGGTGGAGAACCCCCGGCTGGACTTTGAGACCAACGCCCTTGGGACCTTCAACGTCTGCGATGCCCTGCGCGAGAAGGCGGACAGCCGCCTCGTCTACCTGTCGTCGGCCATGGCCTACGGGCAGCCTCAGCGCTTTCCCATTGCCGAGGACCACCCCGTCGCCCCTTACTACCCGTACGGAGCCTCGAAGCTCTCGGGCGAGTTCACCGTGAAGGCCTTCGTCGAGACCTACGAGCTCTCGGCGGTGATCGGGCGTGCCTTCGTCATCTACGGACCGGGAGAGGACCCCCGACGGGCCGGCGCAGAGGTGGGCCAGTACCTGCGCTGGCATCTGAACGGCCTGCCCATTGAGGTCACCGGTGACCCCGACCGCAAGACAAGGGACTTCGTCCACGTCAGCGACATCATTGCCGGACTGACACTGATCGCCGCCGCTGGAGAGTCCGGCGAGGTCTACAACCTCGGCTCCGGGGAGGAGACCTCGCTGCGTGAACTCGTGGCGGCCATCGGACGCGTATCCGGGAGCGTGCCCGAAACGGTCATCAACGACGTCATCGCCGATGACACCTACCGACTCGTCGCCGACGTTTCCAAACTTCGCGGGTTGGGCTACGCACCGTCCGTTCCACTCGACAAGGGGCTGACGGACCTGATCCAGCATCTCGGGGATCATCCCGCGCCACCCATGCTCGACACCATCTTCCGGCCCTCGCAGCGCGGTGCCGCGGGCTCGTTGTGAAAGGTGAGGACCATACGGTGCATACCGACTGGTGGCGGACAGCCGTCATCTACCAGATCTATCCGCGTAGCTTCGCTGATTCCGATGGAGACGGCGTCGGCGACATCCCCGGCATCACCGGGCACCTGGACCATCTCGTCCGACTCGGGGTCGACGCTGTGTGGATCTCGCCGTTCTATCGATCGCCGATGCGGGACTTCGGCTATGACATCAGCGACCACCGTGCGGTCGACCCGCTCTTCGGCGACCTGGACGACGTCCGGCGGCTGCTGGAGGAGGCCCACCGACGCAACCTCCGCGTCCTGGTGGACTACGTGCCCAACCACACGTCCAGCGACCACCCGTGGTTCCGGGAGTCCGCCGAGGGCAGGGACAGCGCGCGCCGCGACTGGTACGTATGGCGCGATCCGGCCCCGGGCGGTGGCCCTCCCAACAACTGGCTCAGCGTCTTCGGCGGTGGCCCGGCCTGGACCTTCGACGAACGTTCGGGCCAGTACTACCTGCATTCCTTCCTGCCCAGCATGCCGGACCTCAACTGGCGCCACCCCCAAGTCGAACAGGCCATGTTCGACGTGGTCCGGTTCTGGCTCGACACGGGCGTGGACGGGTTCCGCGTCGACTGCGCCCATTTCCTCATGAAGGACCCGCAGCTGCGCGACAATCCGCCCGCGGTGCCGGGCGCCCTCGCGATGCACCGGCCCTACGGCGCGTATGACGAGCAGGACCACCTGCACGACAAGGGCCACGAGGACGTGCACGGGATCTACCGTCGGCTCCGCGTCCTGCTCGACTCGTACGCCGGCACGGACAGTCGCATAGCCATCGGGGAGGTCCATGTCTTCGACTGGGACGAGTGGGCCGGCTATTACGGTCCGGAGCTCGACGAACTGCACATGCCCTTCAACTTCGGCCTCCTCCAGACGAAATGGGACGCCGCGAACGTGACCGAGCTCGTCCGCGCGGTCGAACTCGCCCTGCCACCGGGTGCCTGGCCGAACTGGGTCCTGGGCAACCACGACGAACCCCGTATCACCTCCCGGCTCGGAGCGGACCAGGCACGTGTCGCGATGCTCTTGGCATTCACCCTGCGCGGCACACCCACCCTGTACTACGGCGACGAACTCGGTCTGCCGGACGCCCATGTCCCACCGCACCTCGCCCAGGACCCCTGGGCGAGGACGGGGGCCGGCCTCGGACTGGGACGCGATCCGCAGCGCTCGCCCATGCTCTGGCAGGACGCACCGAACGCCGGCTTCACAGCGAGCGATACGACCCCCTGGTTGCCCCTCGCCGCCGACCCTGCGACGCACAGCGCCGCGGCGCAGTGGGACCACCCGGACTCCACGCTGCGCCTCACCCAGTCGGTACTGCGCCTGCGTCGTTCTCTGCCCGCACTGCACAGCGGGGGCCAGCGACTGCTGGGCGGCCTCCCGGATGGAGTGATCGGCTACGTGAGGTACGCCGGTCAGGAAGGGGCGGTGGTTCTGCTGAATCTCATGGAAACCGAGGTGAGCGTCTCCCGGAAGGTGCTTGACGGCCTTCTCGGAAGCCAGAAACTGCACGAGCACGAGATGCACACCGTCCTCTCGACTGTCGGCCGACCGGCAACCCACGTCGAGTGGCCCCTGCTTCTCCACGGGAACGAGGGCTTGGTGCTGATACCGACCACGGCTGCAGGCGGTTCAAAGACCGGCGGATTCGGGGCTGTCGAGGCGGCAGAAGACGGCGGTTGAGTCGTCACAGGCCTTGTACCGAGGCCAGCGCTCGCCGCTCGGATCGGTCAACTCCGCTCGCCGGACACGGGAGATGAGCTCGTCCGGACCCTCTGTCTCAAGGATGTCCAGTAGGCCCGCCCAGTCGGTGAGTCCGTAGTCCTCGGCGAGACAGGAGGCCCCGTCGCTCAGGACAGCCGCGCGGCTGACCTCCGCACGTGGTACGGAGCCCGTCACGGCGTTGTAGGCCGCGGTGGGGTTCGCCGCAGCCACCCAGTAGCCGTCGGGGACGTTCCGGTGCGGGCGCTGCGCCGCGACCAGTCGGCTGACGGCCTGCTGATGCTCGGCGGTTCCGATTCGATGGCGGGTGGTCTCCTTGTGTTCCTGCTGGGCGTAACCGTCCACGCGCAGGTCCGAGAGAGCATGCAGACCCTGGGGGCCGTCGAGCAGGATCACCGAGTCGAAGATCGACAGATGGTCGATGGTGTGTGCCCCTTCGCGTACCAGGGCCACCGAACATGAGGGAGTTCCGAGGTGGGACAGGTCGCAGGTGTCGCGGTGGAGGTCGGCGACTTGACTGATGGCCTCGGCCACGCAGTCGGCCAGCTGAACCTCCGGTCGGCAGGTCGCCTCGCGCAGCAGATGCGTACCCAGCTGACCGACGAACCAGGGAGTGCCATGGACACAGCCGGATCCCAGCTCGGGCGGCGAGGTCAGTCCGTCCAGGACAAGAGCGACCCTGGGGCTGACGGCGACGAAGTCCTCGTTGGGCTTGTGTTCGGAACCCGCGGCGGAGGCGAACGATACACGCATGATCGGTTTCCCTTCTGGTCGGCTTCAGGACTGAGCCGGCCCTTCGCTGTGCTGTACGTCGAACGTCACGTCAAGTGCGTATCGGTTGCCGATGTACCGCGACTCCGTGCACTCGAGTGGGTTTCCGTGCTGGTCGAGGATGAGGCGCTGTTCGACGAGGAGTGCCACGCCCGGGTCGAGCCCGAGCAACTCGGCTTCCAGCGCACTGGCGTTGTCGGCGGACAGCGAGGCGTGGCCGATGGTGGGGATGTAGCCCAGGTCCTGCAACGCCTCGTGGAGCGACTCGTTGACCAGGTCGCGGTCCAGCAGGCCCGCGACGGACGGGGGGAAGGCGGAGCGTTCAAGGGCGATAGGCACCGTGTCCGCCAGCCGCACCCGCGTGATGGCCACGATTTGAGAGCCCTCTTTGAGCCTGAGTCTGGAAAGCTCGGTGTCCCGGCCCGCTCGTTTCTGGCCGGTCACGACCCTGGAGGAGGGGCGCTTGCCCTGTGCCCGCATCTCCTGGCTGAACCTGATCAGGCTGTCGGCGCGGCGGCGGGTGGGCGGCGTGGCCACGAAGGTGCCTCGTCCGGACTCGCGGTAGACGAGGCCGTCGGCGACCAGTCGCATGACGGCCGCTCGAGCCGTCATACGACTGACCTGGAACTCCTTCGCAAGCTCCGCCTCGGAGGGCAGTGCGTCGTGCGGCTGGAGATCGGCGATCCGGGCTCTCAGGGTCTGCTCGATCGTGTAGTAGCGGGGTGCGAAATCCGGGTGAGCTTGATTGGTCACACAGGCAGTCTATACAGCTATCCTGCCTGTGGGCCAGCGTCGCTTATGCTCGCCTGTCCCGCCCGGGGCCGCGCCCGGCGGGCCTGGCGCGCCGCACTGGTACGTCTACCGGTGCACGGCTGGAACTGTTTGGTGCGCTTGACACGTGTATGCCGTCGGCATATAACTCAGGGCCTGATTGGATCGCCTGTGCCCGATCAGGTGGCTTCTCGGTCCGTTTCCTCCAGCGCGGCGGTTTCAGACGTTGCGCAATCCAAGTCCCGGGCAGCTGATCCAGCATCGCCGGGCCCGTCATAGGCGCTGTGAAACCTCAAGGCGTTCTGCCCGTTCCTCTTTGATGCCGTGTCCCTCCGGCGCAGCCCGCCTTGCGGGCCGCCACCGTCCCAAGGGAGTCAGGTTCAGATGTACGCCTACACGATGAGTCAGCCGGGACACCTGCGCCTGGGCTCCACCGCAGACCCCGTTTGCCGGCCGGACGAGGTGGTGCTCCACACGGAAGCAGTGTCGATCTGCTCGACAGACGTCTCCTACTTCCGGGGACATCTCTCGTCGCCCACCTGGCCTTTGATACCGGGTCACGAATACGTCGGCAGGGTCGTCGACGTGGGCAGTCGCCTCGCGGACGTACTGCGGCCGGGCGACCGGCTGTGCTACTGGGGACAGACGGACTTCGGCGGCATGGCGGAGTACCGTGCCGTGCGCCCCCTGCTCCCTGGTCACGCCGAGCGTGAGACCACGTGGTTCACGGAGCGGGGCTTCACCGACGCCGACCAGGCGGCCGCTGTGATCGTCCCCCCGGACCTACCCTCGGGACTGGCGACGGCCCTGGAGCCGCTCACCTCGGTCCTGCGCTCACTGCTGGTGAACCCCCCGCGCCCGGGAGACACGTGCGCGGTGCTCGGCTGCGGCCCGAGTTCGGTGCTCGCGGTTCAGGTTCTCCGCCGTCACCTGGGCGTTGATGTGATCGTCCTCGACCAGGACGATCAGCGGCTGCGCACGGCCTTGAACTGTGGTGCCGGCCGCGGTTTCAATCCCGTCCGGCAGGCCGACGAGATCACGCAACTCATCGGCGACAGCCGAGGGCAGGTCGTGGACTATGTCTTTGACGCCCTTCCCCACATCAACCCGGGAGAAGGGGGCGACGTCCGGGAGCTGGCCATGGGCATGCTGCGTCCGGGCGGCACCTATGTGATGTACGGCGCCAGCGCCCTGCCGCAGCAGATCAGCACCTGGATGATCCTCGCCAAGGGACTCAAGCTGCGCGCGACCCCCTTCGACGTGGACGCCTTCCCCATGGCCCGGTCCGCGCGCGTGCTCGAATTGGCCGTCGGACTGGTGACCAGCGGACTTGTCGATGTGCGACCGGTGTTCACGAGAACGGTCGACCTGCACGACGAGGAGGGCGTCGCCGAGGCGTTCGTACGCTACGGATCGGGCGGGTCCATGAAAACGTCCATGGTCACCCACGCGAAGGAGGCCGCGCGCATGCCCCAGCCTGCCGTCGTCGACCGGCACGAGCCACTGGTCGACACCCTCGGTCAGACAACGGTGCGGCCGGACGTCCTCGCGCCCCAGGGGTGACCCGCAGGGCGGGCGACCGTGGCGACTCGCGGTGTTGACGGTATATACAACCATCCCGATATTATGAAAGGGCGCGCCGGAGTCACCGATGCCGCCCGGGGGGCTTTCATGAACCAACCCGAAATCTGCCTCATCGTGCGCCGGTTCACCGTAGGGGGGCTGGAGAGGGTCGTGCTGCTGCTGGCGAACGAGCTCTCCGCCCGGGGGCGGCGGGTGCACGTGATCATCCTCGACCCTGTGGGCCTCAGGGCCATGATCACTGAGGTGCATCCACAGGTGACGATCCATGTCCTGAGCGGTAGTTGGGCCACCCGGCTCAACCGCCTCCGCGAACTCACCCGAGGACGCATCGCGCACTTCCACCCAGCCGAGGGGAAGATCCACCCCACTGTCCGCTGGGCCCTGCGCGGGCACCCGGGCGTCTTCGTCACCTATCACAGCGACTACACGCCGGTCCGCAACAGGATGGCGAACCTGCTGGACCGGTCGCTCACCGGCCGCAGCCGCGGAGTTGTGGCCGTCTCCAGGGCTGTCCAGGAGTTCTGCCTGAAGGAGGTGCGCCTCCCAGCGGGCCTCGTCACGGTCATCGAGAACGCGGTGGCTGTGCCGTCGGCCGGCCGCATCCGCATCGAACGCGACGGCGCGTTCACCCTGGTGGCGCTGGCCACGGTGAACCCCCACAAGAACTACGTGGGACTGCTCAGGGGTTTCGCCCTGGCCAGACAGCGCGGAAACGACGTCCGGCTGCGGATCATCGGTGACGGCCCCGCGATCGCCGAGGCCTTCGGCACCGCCGGCGAACTGGGTGTCAGCTCGATCGTCGAGTGGTACGGAGCCCTGTGGCAAAGCTCAGTCGTCGGCGCCCTGTTGGGCACCAGCGACGCCTTCGTCTCGGCAAGCCGGAACGAAGGGTTGCCCATGTCCGTGCTCGAGGCGCTCCAGCACGGCCTGCCGATGGTCCTCTCGGACATCCCCCCGCACCGCGAGGCGGCCGCCGACGCTGCCGTCTACTTCGACCCCGACGATCCGGCGCAACTCGCCGACCGGCTGACCGAACTGCTGGACGCGGACACCTGCCGACGACACGCCGACGTGGCCCGCCGCAGGTCCGCCCTGTTCACCGCGGACGAATTCGCGGAGCGCCACTTGCAGCTGTACGACGCCGTCCGGTTTCCCGAAGGAACCGGTCATCCCTCCGACCGGCGTCTGATGTCAAGTCAGGAGCTTTGATGAAGTTACTGGTTACCGGCGGCGCCGGCTACGTAGGGAGTGTCGTCGCCGCCCACCTCGTGGCGGCCGGGCACGCTGTCGTGGTCCTCGACGATCTGTCCACGGGGCACGCCGACGCGGTGCCGGCCGGGAGCGAGCTGGTAGTGGCCACCCTGCGCAAGGGCGCGGCCGAAGTCCTCGCCGATGGCTCCTTCGACGCCGTGCTGCACTTCGCGGCGAAGTCGGTCACCGGCGAGTCGGTGGCGAAACCCGGCTACTACTGGGACCAGAACCTCGGCGAGTCACTCGCGTTGCTCGACGCGATGAGGCAGTCAGGAGTCCGCCGGATCGTCTTCTCCTCCACTGCCGCGACCTACGGCAATCCCGAGAACACCCCGATCAGGGAGTCGGACCCGACCCGGCCCGTCAGCCCTTACGGCGCCACCAAGCTGGCCATCGACACCTCTCTCGCCTCCTATGCGCAACTCCACGGTTTCGGCGCGGTGAGCTTGCGCTACTTCAACGTGGCGGGCGCCCACGACGGACTGGGCGAACGGCACGAACCCGAGACCCATCTCATCGCCAACGTCCTCGCCGTCGCCCTGGGCCATGGCAGCGAGGTGTCACTGTTCGGAACCGACTACCCCACCCAGGACGGCACCTGCGTCCGCGACTACATCCATGTGTCCGACCTGGCCGCGGCCCACCTGCTCGCACTGGACGCCTGCGAGTCGGGCCGGCACCACGTCTACAACCTTGGAAGCGGATCGGGGCACTCGGTTGCGGAGGTGATCGAGGTGTGCCAGGAGATCACCGGACATCCGATCCCGATCAGGAAGTGCCCCCGACGGGACGGCGACCCGTCCGTTCTCGTGGCCTCCTCCGAGAAGATCTTCCGGGAACTCGGCTGGACCGCGAAACGGGACCTGCACACCATGATCTCCGATGCCTGGGCGTTCGCCCGGAAGGCACCCTGACCCGGCGTGAGCTGTCCGTTCACGTTCAGAGGCCCTGCACGTGCGAGACGAAACGGAAGGGAGGCAATCCAGCATGCCGCGGTCACGAGGCCAGGACGCCGCCGCCACGGAACTCGCGCTCAAGACCCTGGCGCACAACCGGCGTACCGGAACCAAGGACGGCTTCGCGTACGACTTCACCTGTCCCTCCCCGAGCAGCTATCCGTTCCAGTGGGCCTGGGACAGCTGCTTTCACGCGATCGCACTCGCTCGGACGGACATCTCCCGAGCACGAGCCGAACTGGAGTCTCTCCTGCACGGAGTTGACGCCGAGGGGTTCCTGCCACACATGCTGCTGTGGCAGGACGACCTGCGCGTCCGCGCGTCCCAAGACTTCCGGATGGCCGTCTGGGACGGCTGGAAGTCCGTCTCCGTGGCCCCGCCGGTGCTGGCCAGAGCGATCGAGCGGGTGCACGCGGCCGATGAGGACGAGCAGTGGCTGCGCCGGGTACTCCCCGCCGCCTGCCGCTTCTACGACTGGTTACACAGGACCCGACGCACCAGTACCGCGCTACTGGCCATACACCACCCGGATGAGTCGGGGCTGGACATGAGCCCCAAATACGACGCAGCTCTCGGACTTGTGGCCGGCACCGGGCCCGAAGTGTCGCGCGCCTGGCACGCCAGAATGAGCGAACTCCTCGCCGCCTACCGCCCCGGTCGCAGACCGGACAGCGACCTGCGCCGGCATGGCCGGTTCCACTGGGCCGACGTCCTTTTCAACTCGATCTATGCCGACGGCCTGGTGCGACTGGCCCGGATGGTTTCCCGAGCGGGGCTACCCGCCGAAGGAGGCAGGCGGTTCGCCGAACGGGCCGAACAGGTGTCAGCCGCGCTGATGCGAGAGTGCTGGGACGCGGAGCAGGGCTGCTTCCATGATCTAGACCTGCTCACCACCCGCCGCGAGCACACCCTCACCATCAGCTCCCTGTTCCCCCTCATCGTGGAGCACGTGCCCGGACCCGTCGCCCGGAGGGTCATCGACGATCACCTGACCAACCCCGAAGAGTTCTGGCTCCCCTACCCGCTGCCGAGCGTGGCCGCGAACGAGCCCGCCTTTGATCCCGACTTCACCACCGAAGCGATCTTCCGGGGCTCCAGCTGGGTCAACCTCAACTGGTACCTCTACTGGGGCTTGCGTGAACGGGGTGCACGAGAAGCCGCGAGTGTCCTCGCCACCCGGACCGTCGCGGCCGCCGCCTCGGCCGGCATGCGGGAGTGCTACGGACCGTACGACGGGGAAGGGCACGGTGCCGTCTCGTTCGGATGGAGCAGCCTCGTCCTCGACCTCATCGACGCCGAGTCCCCCGCACCAGGCGGTGCCCAGTGATCAACTGGGGCTTCCTGGGAGCCGGCTCCATCGCCCGCACCAGCCTTGCCCCGGCGGTGCACCGTCACGAAGCCGCGGCGTTATACGCCGTTGCCGCCCACAGCCCGGACAGGGCGGCAGCTCTTGGCCCGGAGATCATTTCCCAGAACTACGCCCGTGTCGTCGAGGACCCCAGGGTCGACGTGGTCTACATATGCCTGCACAACAGCGCACACCTGGAGTGGACACTGCGCGCGCTCGAAGCAGGCAAACATGTTCTGTGCGAGAAACCCCTTGGTTTGACTGCCGAGGAGACACACGAGATGACCCAGGCAGCGGCCCGGTATGGGCGGCTCCTGGTGGAGGCGGTGTGGAACCGCTGGCACCCCAGGACCAGAGCCATAGAACGGTTCCTGGACACGGGTCTGATCGGCGAGGTGCGCGAGGTGATCGCCGAGTTCCACGGTGCCGTGCCCGCAGAGGACAACTACCGCTGGAATACGGCCTTGGGCGGAGGGGCCCTGCTTGACATCGGGTGCTACGCCGTGAGTGCCGCGCTCGGCGCCTACTCCTGGCAGCCACCACGCTCCATTCACGCCGTACTGTCCACCAACCGGCCAGGCCAGGCTGATGCACGTGCGGACACCGTCCTCACATTCCATGACGGCGCAGCCCGGATCAGCGCCGCCTTCGCACGCCAAGAGCGGCAGCGCCTGGAGATCCGGGGCACCGAGGGGTGGATCCGGGCAAGCGAAGCCGCCTTCACCGCCGGTGTCCGGCCAGTGGATCTGCGGGTGAACTCCTCAGGCGTGACCGAGAACCACACCTACCCTGCCATTGATCCTTACCAACTCATGGTCGCAGAGATCTCGTCGGCCGCAGCGGGCAATCCGGCTCACCTCGTGCCCCTGGAACAGTCCCTCGCGGTTGCCGTGACCCTTGAAGCCATACGCCAGTCCGCCACCGCACAGGCGCTCCCACCAGAGCAGCGACGCTCGACCAGCGACGCAAGCCCCTACACGTCGAAGGGAAGTTGAGCATGAGCCCGAGCCAGGAGTTCCACACCGCCATCGTTCCTGCCGCAGGGCTGGGGACCCGTTTCCTGCCCGCCACCAAGTCCGTGCCCAAGGAACTGCTGCCAGTGCTGGACACGCCAGGCATCGAACTCGTGGCCGCTGAAGCGTCCGACGCGGGCGCCGAACGGCTGATCATTGTCACAGCGCCGGGAAAGGAAGCCGTCGCCCGCCACTTCGAGCGCGACTACGAGCTGGAGCGGGTGCTCACCGCGCGGAACAAGCCCGCGATGTCGGCCAGGGTTCAACGGGCGTCGAACCTGCTCAGCATCGAGACCGCTCTGCAGCCCGAACCCCTGGGCCTGGGTCACGCCATCGCCTGTGCCGAACCGCACCTCACCGGACGCGACGAGGCAGTGGCTGTGCTCCTGCCGGACGACATCGTGCTCCCCAGCGGCGTCCTGACGCGCATGGCAGCCGTCCGTCGGCGCTACGGCGGCACCGTCCTGTGTTCCTTCACCGCACCGCGGGAACAGCTGCCGGCCTATGGGGTCTTCGACCTGACCGACACCGATGACGCCCAGGTGAAACGAGTGCGCGCCATGGTGGAGAAGCCCGCCCCCCGGGACGCTCCCTCCACCTTTGCCTGCGCCGGCCGCTACCTCCTGGACCGGGCAGTATTCGACCCCCTCAAACGCGTGCTCCCCGGTGCCCGAGGTGAGATCGACCTCACCGACGCCATCAACCAACTCATTGACGAAGGACACCCGGTGCACGTCGTCGTGCACACCGGCAGGCGCCACGACATCGGAAACCCCGCAGGGATGGTGCGCGCTGCTGTCGAGTTTCTCCTTGAGGACCAGGACCGCGGACCGGACTTCCGTGACTGGCTGCGCATGCACTTGGACGACGCCCGATAGCCCATCGGTCCGCGTCCGCACGGCACGGACCGGTCGTGGATCGCTCACAGGCCACGACCGGTCACGCCACCAGAAAGGACAAGCATGATCGTTCTCGGACTCATCGCGGGTGCCCTGACCACCGGCTGCTGGCTGCCGCAGCTGTTCAAATCGTGGCGTACCCGCTCGACCACGGATTTCTCCTGGCTCTATCTCGCGGTCTTCGGCACCGGCATCACTCTCTGGATGATTTACGGGGCCATGGAACAGGACCTCGCCATCATGGTGACCAACGCCCTGACCCTGACACTCACTCTCGCAGTGGTCGGGCTCAAATGCTGGCTTGATGTCCTCGGGCCTCGTGCCCGGCCGCGTGCAGAAATCCTGACCGGCCGGTCTTCGCGGCCGAGCGCACAGCCGATCGACGTACGAGTCGTCCCGGACGGAACGACCAACTCGGTGGGACCCGAGGTGTGACCTGGACCGTCAAGCCAGCGGGGTGCTCGTCATCACACCGCCGCGCCCGGCAGAGAAGGGAAGAAAACCCATGCCGGTGGACACACCACCTGCGTTCACAGACAACTCCCGGCAAGCACCGGGCGGAAGGCACTCAGTGGCGGCACTCGATGTCGGCGGCACCAAGATCGCTGGAGCGCTCGTCGCACCCGATGGACGGATCCTCAAACGGGCACTGCGCCCGACCCCGGCCGAGGAAGACGAGACAGTGCTCCTGGCCACCCTCGCCGACGTGCTCGGCGAGCTCCAGAACACAGCTGTCTGGCCCCAGGTCCGCGCGGTGGGTGTCGGCAGCACGGGCCCTGTGGACACGGCAGCCGGGACCGTCAGCCCAGTGAACATCCCCGGATGGAGATCGTTCCCGATCACCAAGGAAGTCGGCCGCCTCACCGGAGGACTTCCCGTACGTCTGGTGGGCGACGCGGTGGCGATGGCCATGGGAGAGCAGTGGTGCGGTGCCGCACGCGAGGCCAGCAACGCCCTGTGCATGGTGGTGTCCACCGGGGTGGGCGGTGGATTACTCATCGACGGTCGAGTCCACTCAGGGCCGACGGGAAACGCCGGCCACATCGGCCACATCAGCGTCGAGATCAGCGACACCCTCTGCGTCTGCGGGGCCCGGGGATGCGTCGAGCAGGCCGCCAGCGGACCAGCCATCACGCGCAGGGCGCTGGCCCTGGGTTGGAGGCCTCCGCAGGGCGAGGAAGCCACCGCCCAAGCAGTGGCCTCATCGGCCGGGCAGAAAGACGCGGCGGCAATCGCCGCCTTCGACAGAGCCGCCCGGGCACTTGCCGCAGGGGTAGCGGCGACTGCCCATCTGCTGGAGATCAATCTCGCCATTGTCGGCGGAGGTGTGGCGGAGGCCGGGATCGTGCTCTTCGATCCGCTACGTGCCTACTTGCGGGAGTACGCCACCCTCCCCTTTGCGACCGCCTGTCAGGTCAAGCCAGCAGCTCTGAGCCGGGATGCCGGCCTGGTCGGTGCCGCCGCCGCAGCACTCGCCATCGGCCAGGAGCGGCTCTCGTCAGTTCCACCGGCACGGGAGGCTGCAACTCGTTGAACACAGCTGTGGCACCGACCTTCGACACGCTGCCAGAGGGGCCGCTCGGGGTCATGCCCCAACGCAGTGTTCGTCGGCGCGCCGGTACGAGCGTAGCGCCGCCAGACGGTGAGTGGCTGAGCAGGTCAACGGCACGTTGCCGCTACACCGGCGCCCGGCCCGCGCATACGACCACCGCCCCGACACCTCTGCCTCGCACGTCTGCCGGGCCTCCGCCCCGAACATGACCCGCCGCCTCACCACACCCGCCCCGGCCTGGCGCGACACCCTCCGGGCGGCCGAGTGAACATCACCGAGTTCGTCACGGATCTCCAGACCCGCCACGCCGAAGCCGTCGGCCGGGCTGGTGAACTCCGGGGTCAGACAAAGGACTTGACCGGCGACAGAGGCGAACTCGATCCGCCCGAGCAGGCCACCGCCTACCAGGCCATCGTGAACGCCTCCAACCAGCACCCCGACCAGACGTTCCGAGTCCGTGAACTGCACGAACTCCTCGGCATGCCCACCGACGACCCGTGTATGAACGTCACGCACAGCCGCCTCGGACGCCTCGCCCGCCAAGGCTTCCTCACCCAACCCGGCCGAGGCCGCTACCAGAAGCCGACGGCTACCGTCTGACTACCAGCCTGCTGGACGCCCGAAGGTATCCGGCCCGGCAGCAGACGGGCCAGATCGGTGCGCGAGCTGATGCCGAACATCACCCCTCTCGGCACCGCCTGACGAGGCGGGCCGAGAGAGAGCCGAGCAGGTGTCACCGGCGTCCGGGGGGCAGCCCGGCCGCCCGCTTGTCGAGCGGCCCGGCCGTGACGCCCCATCAAGGACGCCTTCGGCGTCGCAACGCGATGAGCTGCGCTCACCCCGGACAGCTCGCCCCGCCCTGAAACCGGCTGAGGCGGATGACGCGAAGTCGACTGCTGGTCTTTGGCCCTGACGGCTTCATGGTCAGCAGGATCGTCACGGAACCAGCGGCGGACGTCATCTTGTCCGCTCAGCTGTCCTGTGCTGCCAGTGCCGCGACCGCGGGGATCGCCGCGAAGGCTTCGTACGTGTGCCGGGTGAGTGCCGCACGGTCCTGCGGTAGGCCGTGCGAGGAGGTCCAGGTCTCCAGTGCGCGGTGCCAGGCGGCCAGCATGAGGTCGAGCAGCAGGCGCAGTTCGGTGCGGCCGGGGGACTGTCCGGCCAGCCGGTCTGTCACGATCCGAACGACGTTCGCGGAGACCTCCGAGCAGTGGCGCAGGCTGTGTGCGGTGAGCGCGGGGGTGCGGTCGGCCAGGCTGCGGCTGGCGAGGAAGCGCTGCTCCCAGCCGTCCGTCATCTGCTCCAGCGCCGCGAACAGGGCGTCTCTGTAGGCGCCGAACAGGTGCTCGCTGGTCAGGGGCCGGTTCTCGATGTGGTTGAGGTAGGTGGCCCACAGTTCCTTCTCCGGGGCCAGGGCCACGTCTTCCTTCGAGGCGAACGTGCGGAAGAAGGTGCGCTTGGAGACGTCCACCGCCTCGACGATCTCGTCCAGTGTTACCGCGGCGAAGTCCCGCGCGGTGAACAGCTCGAGGGCCGTATCGACCAGAGCCTGACGGGTCCGCAGCTTCTTGCGCTCACGCAGCGGCAGTTCTTTCGGGTCCTTCTGCACAGGTCGAAGCCTACCAGCCGCTTTTGCCACTTGTGAGCTTATGCCACTCAGTGGCACTATCGTTTGCCATGAAAGCACTGACCATTGATCACTCAGCTCCAGGACACCTCGCGCTCACCGCGGTCGCCGACCCTGAACCCGCTGCCCACCAGGCCCTGGTGCGGGTCCACTCCTTCTCCCTCAACTCCGGCGAGGTCCATCATGTGGTCCCCGAGGGCGAAGCCGGCACGGTGCCTGGCTGGGACGCCGCGGGCGTGGTGGTCCAGGCAGCCGCCGACGGCTCCGGTCCCGCAGTCGGCACCCCCGTCGTCACCGTGGGAGCCGAAGGCGCCTGGGCCGAACTGCGCGCCGTGGACACCGATCAGATCGGCACCGCGCCCGAGGGCGCCGACCTTGGCCCGATCAGCACGCTGCCGGTCGCGGCGGGTACGGCCCTGCGCGTCCTGCACCGCATCGGCCCGATTCTGGGACGGCGCGTCCTGGTGACCGGCGCGGGCGGCGGCGTGGGCCGCTTCGCCCTGCAGCTCGCGGCCCGCGGCGGCGCCCATGTCACGGCGGTGACCAGCGACCCGGCGAAGGCGGACGCACTGCGGGCACTCGGCGCCCACGAGATCGTCACCGATCTGGCCACGCTCCAGCACCTTCAACCGGTGCACGGCGTGGTCGAACTGGTCGGCGGCGCCCACATGGTCGCCGCACACGGCGCGCTGGCTGAGCACGGCGTGCTGGTGGCCGCAGGTCACATATCCGGCGACGGCGAGCAGTTCCCCTACGGAGCCCTCTTCGGCGACGGCCACCGCCACAACCGTCAGATCGCCACCTACTTCCTCCTGGACGACTCCATAGGGCTGGGCGCGGACCTCACCTGGCTCGCCGCGCTCACTGCCCGTGGTGAGCTGGACCCGCAAGTCGCCCTGCGCACCGACTGGACGCAGGTGGCGCGGGCGGCCGCCGAACTGGCCGCCCGCCGCGTGCCGGGCAAAGCCGTCATCGACGTCTGCTAAGCGGACAGGATGATGTCCGCTGCTGATCCCGTGACCGATCCTGCTGGCTGAAGCGCTCCGGGTCGGATGGAGGCTCCAGACTGTCCCGACTTGGGTGGAGTCGAGTTGCTTGATTTCAGGTTACTGGTGGGGGGCGAAGTTCGTACTCCACCGGGCTGAATATGCCCAGCGCGGAGTGTCTGCGCTGGCTCGCTGGGCCTCAACTGGGCGGCCAGAGCAGAGTGGTGAGGTCCGGGAAAGCCAGCAAGAGGGCCCGGTTTCCGGCGGATTTCCGACTGCGCTGGGGTCGGCGGAACTCGTCCTGGTCAGCGAGTCATGGCTGCGTGGAGGTGTACGAAGTCCTCGGGCGGAAGCGGGGCGAGCCCGAAACGCATCCGATATCCCCAGTTGCGGTCCTGGGTGAGGTGCAGGTCGTCGGTGACGCTGCTCAGCGCGAGAGGATGGGCATCGAGGTAGTCGATCCGGCGTCGCCAGGGTGCGATGACGCCCCTGGGTCCCATGTTCATCGGCTCGGCCTGGTATGGCTGTTCGTCGGCGATGAGGCCGAGGGCGGTGAACGCTCTGAGTGGTTTCTTGTCGCGGAATCGGTCGGTGGGAGAGTAGAGGACGATCCCGTCGCCACGGCTGAGTCGGGTGAGGTTGCCGCGTCGGCCGTCGTTGATCTGGATCATCTGTTGTTCGACGGCGTGGCCGGCGTGCTCGGCGGATACGACCACCAGCCACGCCCGCTCGGGCATCAAGGTGTCTGTCATTCGTCTTCCTGCTGTCCGGTGGGGTGTCGGTGAGGCGGACGGCCCCACCGGCACCGTTGACGGTGGGTGAACGCTCAGAGGAGCTTGTCGAGGGTGATGGGCAGGTCGCGGATCCGCTTGCCGGTGGCGTGGTGGACGGCATTGGCGATCGCCCCGGCGACGCCGGTCATGCCGACCTCGCCGAGGCCGACCAGGCCCAGCGGCATGGTGGGGTCCGGGTCGTCGAGCCAGTCGACCTCGATGCGAGGGATGTCGGCGTGTGCGGGGACTAGGTAGCCGTCGAGGCCCGCGTTCATGACGCGTCCGGTGCGCGGGTCGACGAGGGTCTGCTCGGACAGGGCCATGCCGATCCCCATCACCACGGCGCCGCGCAGTTGGCTCGCGGCGGTTTTGGGGTTGATGACCTTGCCGACGTCGAACATGCCCAGCCGGCGCGCGATCCGGATCTCTCCGGTGTCCGGGTCGATGCGTACCTCGCAGAACTGTGCGCCGGAGGCGCCCTTGGCCCACTTCTGGTCCCGGATCAACCGGGAGAAGAACCTGGCCTGGTTGGTCAGCCGGCCGAGCCGGGAGTTCGAGCCGACGGCGGCTTCCACGGCCGGCAGTGCCGCTTTGGCCAGCGTGGACCGGTGGCTCCGGCCGACGGTGCGGTTGCGGCGGGCGAGGCTGTCGAGTCTGCGCTTCAGCTTGTCGCAGGCGGCCAGGACGCTGCTGGCGACGGTGGCGGTCTGGAGGGAATTCATGGCCATCGGCGCCATGGGCAGGTCGGAGTCGCCGTACTCGACCCGGACCGTATCGAAGGGCACGCCGAGGGCGTCGGCGGCGATCTGCGCCTGTGCGGTGGCGCCACCCATGCCCATCTCCTGGAAACCGCACCGCACCAGCACACGGCCGTCGGCCGAGAGCCGCACCGTGACGTCGGCGACGAACTGAAGCGCCGGCTGGTAAGCCGCCGCGACCCCCATGCCGACCAGCCGGCGCCCGTCACGCATCGACCCGGGCTCGGGCGTGCGGCCGGACCAGCCGAACCTCTCCGCGCCGCGTGCGTAGACCTCGCGCAACAGGCGGCGCGAGGACGGCTTGCCCTCCACCGGATCGGCATCGGGCTCGTTGCGCATACGCAGCTCGATCGGGTCCATGCCCAGCCGGTGGGCGAGTTCGTCGACCGTCGACTCCAGCGCGAAGCTGCCGATGCCCTCGCCCGGTGCGCGCATCCACGCGTTCGGGAGCAGGTCCAACTCGGACCGGTCCTGGCGCAGAAGGATGCTGCTCGCCGCGTACAGGTGCCGCGACGGTGAGGTCACTTGCTCGATGTTGGCGCCCACGCGTCCGATACGCGTGTAGCTGGTGTGGATGAGAGCGGTCAGCTTCCCGTCCGTGCCGGCTCCGAGCGCCACCCGTTGCCGGGAGGGGGTGCGGCCGCCGACGACATGGTTGACCCCCTGCCGGGTGAGCACCAGCCGCACCGGCCGGCCGGTGGCGCGGGCCGCCGTCACCGCGATGATCGTGCCCGCCCGGACGGTGCCCTTGCCGCCGAAGCCCCCACCGACGAACGGGGCGATCACCCGCACGTTCTCGCGAGGGACCGAGAAGCGATGCGCCAGGTGCCCCCGCATCCAGTGGACCGACTGTGACGCGTCGTGGACCGTGAGCCGGTCGCCGTCCCAGGCCGCCGTGGTGGCATGCGGTTCGATCGCGTTGTGCTGGTGCGGCGGAGTGGTGAAGCGCAGATCGACCGAAACGGGCGCGGCGGCCAGGGCCACCACCGCGTCGCCCTTCGTCGCGCTTGGCGGCAGGAACCGGTTGCGCAGGTCCTTCTCCGGCGTGGCGCTGTGTTCCTCGGCCTCGAAGTCCGTCGCGGCGGGCGCCCTGGTCACAGCCCTTCTTCGTGCCGGTCATCTCCAAGTACTCACGCAGCGCGTCGAGCAGGCTGACCTGCGGTGGGATGTCGAGTACCCGGTCGACCCCGTTGACCTGCATCCGCACCTCGACCACGTCGTTCCCTCCGGTCCGGTTCCAGTGACGAGGAAGTTAACAGGACGGCATCCACTTAACAAGTGAACGCCGTTCTGTTAACGTGCTTGACCATGGAGCCGAACACCCGTGCGCCGGCGAGCACACCAGAAGTCGCCGCCGAGCCCTGCTCGCAGTCAGTGCAAGAGGAGCCGTCGGCCGTGATGCCCGGCCTCGTCGCCCTGGACAGCCCCGAGGACGGGGCCGTCTGCACGATTGAAGGAGTCTGTGGATGATGGACGGAACGGACACCGCCCGCGGGGTCGCCGGTCGCGTGCGAGTGGATGTGTGGAGTGATATCGCCTGCCCGTTCTGCTACTTGGGCACGGCGGCGCTGCAGGAGGCGCTGGGCCTGTTCCCGCACGGCGAGAGCGTGGACGTGCTGTATCACAGCTACGAACTGACCCCCGATCTTGCGGAGCGGTTCGACGGCGGGGCGAACGAATTCCTCGCCCACGAGCAGGGCATGCCGGTCGCCCAGGCGGCGGCGATCAACGCACAGCTCGCCGCGCGCGCGGCCACGCTGGGTCTGGACTTCCAGATCGACAGGATGGTCATCGGCAGCACCCGCACGGCACACCGGCTCGCCCACTTCGCCCTGGAACACGGCAGGCAGCGCGAGATGGTCGAGCGGTTGTTCCGCGCGCACTACACCGAGGGCGCCTTCATCGGGGACCATCAGGTACTCGCGGACCTTGCGGAGCAGGTGGGACTGGACCGTGCGGCGGCGCTCAAGGCCCTGGAGGCGGGCGCATACGAGGACGACGTGGCCGCCGACATCCGTCGCGCCCGCGAACTGGGGGTGCGGGGCGTCCCCTTCTTCGTCCTCGACAACAAGTACGCGGCCTCGGGCGCGCAGTCGGCGGAGGCGCTGCTGCAGGCCCTGACCCGAGTGTGGGACGAGCGCGCGGTGAGCAAGCCCTGAGCGGCGCAGCGGGCGCCTCACGCATCCCGACTCCGTGCCGCACCACTGAAGGTGGAAGAACCGGCGAGCCTGGCCCTCCGCGACGCGATGCACCTCATCGAGTCGATGACCGCGATCACCGCCCTTGATCGCTCCGCCTTCGCAGAGCAGATGGCGAGAGTTAAGAGAACAGTGCACACTTAACAAGTGAACGCCGTTCCGTTAACCTGCTCCGTATGATGACGGGAACATGGCTGAGACATCCTTCGTGCGGGCCAGGCGCCCCGAGCACAAGCAGCAGCGCCGTGAGGCGATCCTCACGGCCGCCCGCGAACTGGCCACGGAGTCCGGCGTGCGCCACGTCAGCCTCGGCAATGTGGCCGCGGCGGTCGGACTCGCGAAGTCCAACCTGGCCCGCTACTTCGCTACACGCGAGGAGATCTTCCTCGTCCTCATCACCCAGCAGTGGCGGGACTGGGCCGACGAGGTCCTTCAGCGGCTCCGGCAGGGTGAGAACGTGGTCGATGCGCTGGCCGAGCCCTTCGCCTCCCGCCCCCTGTTCTGCGACCTGCTGAGCGAGCTCGCCACAACCCTGCAGCACAACGTCTCCGTCTCCGCCGCGCGCGACTGGAACCAGGTCCTGCTGGATCTCACCCACGAACTCGCCGCCGCCATCACCGAATCGCACCCGGCCCTCACCAAGGGCGAGGCGTTCGAGCTGGTGACCACCACGGGATGGTCCGTCGGCGCGCTCTACCCCGCGTCCAACTCGCCGGCCACGCTGGCCGAGCTCTACGCGCAAACACCCGAACTCGCCGCGACCTGCCCCGACTTCCTGCCCTCGCTGAAGCGCACCCTGGCCGCGCTGGTGGCCGGCCTTCCCACACTGCGGTCGTAGATCCCTCCCGGGCGCGGCGGGAGTCGGCCATCTTCCTCGCCACTCCCCCGCCCTGGAGACTCCGCATGCTCGAGCTCGCCGATGAACTGAGCCGGTGACTCCTCCCCCGGCTGAAGCCGGGGGCTTCTCGCTATGCCGGGTTGGCGTCGCGATGGACCAGCCCGGCCCGTAGAACATTGAGAGCGCCCACCGTGTCAGCGTGCGCATGGTGGCCGCACGAGACGCAGTGGAATTTTTCCTGGGTGGGCCGGTTCTCCTTCGCGGTGTGCCCGCATTGGGGGCAGGTGCGGGAGGTGTCGCGGGGGTCCACGGCGATCACTTCCCGTCCGGCGCTTTCAGCCTTGGCGTGCAGGATCGTCAGGAACACCCCCCAACCGGCATCGGTGATCGACGTGTTGAGCCCGGCCTTCGCCGCGGCCCCGTTGGGCAGGAACGCGCCCGGCTGGTCGGGGTCGGGCCTGGGTGCGGGGGCCTTGCTCATGTTGCGGATCCGGAGGTCTTCGTGCGCGATGACATCGTGCGCGCGGACCAGGCCGAGAGCGGTCTTGTGTGCGTGGTCCAGCCGCTGGCGCCGCACCTTGCCGTGCAGTTCGGCAACCTTGTCCACGGCCCGCTGGTGGTTGGCGGTGCGGTCTGTGGCCTTGCGGCGCGGGAACCGGGACAGGGCCTGCTGTGCGGCTGCGAGCTTCGCGGCGGCCTTACGCCCGTGGCGGGGGTTGGGGACGAACTCTCCGTGCGAGTCGGCGAGGAAGTTCGCGATGCCCAGGTCGATCCCGACCATACTGCCGGTCGCAGGCAGCGGCTCCGGCTGGTCCTGTTCGGCGGTCAGCACGACGAACCACCGACGACCCTCACGCTTGACCGACACGGTCTTGACCCGGCCGACCACAGCGCGGTGCTGGTTGACCCTGACGTGGCCGACGCCCTGGAAGCGGACCCGGGTGGCCGCATCGTGCGGGGTGGAGTCCCACCGGCAGCCGTCCCCGTCCTTGGGAAAGTCCACCGTGTCGAACCAGTTCACCCCGCGAAAGCGCGGATACCCGGGCGTCTCACCGAACTTGACCCGGCGGAAGAACGCAGCGAACGCCCTGTCGAGACGGCGCAGCGTCGCCTGCTGCGAGCTGAAGGACCAGCGGCCCTGACGGTCCGGGTCGAACGCCCGGATCTCCTTCAGCTGCGCCGACTGCATCCCGTACCTGACGGTGGTCTTCGCGACGTGCCGGTAGGCATCACGCCGCTCCTGCAGAGCCCCGTTGTAGAGGGAGCAGTGATCCCGCAGCATCTCGGCCAGCGCCTGGGCCTGCCGGACGGTGGGCCGCAGGAGGAACTTGTACGCACGGATCATCCAGCCCACCTCCTCCGATCGAGTTGCTCGATCCTACTACACTTGGTGTATGTCACCGCGCTGGGAACCAGATCTCGATGTCCGAAGAGGAAATCATGTCGTTTTCAACCTCCACGCCCACTTGGTGTTTGTCACGAAGTTGCGGCGGGAGGTCTTCAACGACGAGATGCTGACGCGCTGCGAGGAGATCATGCGCGACGTGTGCCAGTCCTTCGAGGCCGAGCTGCGCGAGTTCAACGGCGAAGGCGATCACGTCCACCTGCTCGTGCACTACCCGCCGAAAATCGCCCTGTCCAAGCTCGTCAACTCCCTCAAGGGCGTCAGCTCCCGTTACCTGCGCGCGGAGTACACCGGCCGGATCAACCGGATCGGCATCGGGTCCGTCTTCTGGTCCCCGTCTTACTTCGCGGGATCCTGCGGCGGCGCACCGCTGAGCACCGTCAAGGACTACATCGACAACCAGAAGCGGCCGGCCTGACCGTCACCCGGCAGACGCAGAGAACTCCGGCGCTTCGCGCCTCCAGACCGAGGATCGCATTCCCGCCCGGCCTGAAGACCGGGATTCCCTGCGAAGATCAGAGGATGGACCGCTGAGGGGCGCGCCGTCGCCGTCGCCACCGTGGTGGCCGTCAGCGGCAGCGCGCCTCGCCCGCCCGGCGCCGCGATGGCCGTGGACGCACGGGGGCACGGTGATCGGCTCGGTCTCCGGCGGGTGCGTCGAGGGCGCGGTGTACGAACTGTGCCGGCACGCCGTGGCGGACGGGGTGCCGGTGCTGGAGCGCTTCGGGTACAGCGACGACGACGCCTTCGCGGTCGGTCTGACCTGCGGCGGTGTCATCGACGTCCTGGTCGCTCCGATGCGTCCGGACAGCGAGACGTACGAGGTTTTCGCGGGCACCCTGGCTGCCCTGGCGGCGAAGGAGATGCTGGCGCTGGTCCGCGTCGTCGACGGACCCGCCGGCCCATCGTCCCGCCCGCTGGTCGTACGGCCCGACGGCTCGTACGAGGGCTCCCTCGGCAGGCATCCCGGGCTGGACGCCACCGCCGCGGCCGAAGCCCGGGCCCTCCTGGACGCCGGACGCACCGAGACCGTCACCATCCAGCAGCCCGGACCGCTCACCCTCCTGGTCGAGTCCGGCATGCCGCCCCCGCGCATGCTCGTGTTCGGGGTGATCGACTTCGCCGCCGCGCTGGTCCGGACAGGGAAACTCCTCGGCTACCACGTGACGGTGTGCGACGCCCGCCCGGTGTTTGCCACCGCCGCGCGCTTCCCCGAAGCGGACGAGGTGGTGGTCGACTGGCCGCACCGCTACCTGGAGGCCACCGAGATCGATGCCCGCACGGTCGTGTGCGTGCTGACCCACGACGCCAAGTTCGACATCCCCCTGCTGAAGCGGGCGCTTCGCCTCCCCGTCGCCTATCTCGGCGCGATGGGCTCCCGCCGCACCCACGCCGACCGCGAACGTCGGCTGCGCGAAACGGGGCTGAGCGAGCGGGAGTTGGCGCGGCTCAGGTCCCCCATCGGGCTCGACCTGGGGGCCCGCACGCCGGCGGAGACCGCCCTGTCCATCGCCGCGGAGATCGTCGCCGTACGGCACGGCGGCAGCGGCGCGCCACTGAGGGACACGCGTAAGCCCATTCATCACGAGGCGGCCCCGGCGGGCAGTGTCCGAAATCCCCCGGAACCAGGGGCCTCGTGGCGGATCTTCAAAGGTCCCGCACCTGTGGCCGGGACCGCTCGGAGTTGAGGGACCGACTCGCGTGCCCCCGGCTCGCGCCGCCTGGACTGGCCCGGTCAGATCACCGCCACAGTGACCATCACCACGCTGGTCTACGGAGTCATCGAGGGCGGCGCGAAGTCCTTCACCGAAGGCCCGGTGATCGGCGCTCTGGCGCTGGCGGCCGTGGGCACCGCCGCTTTCGTTGCTGTGGAGCGTCGCAGCGGCAGCCCCATGCTGGACCTGTCGCTGTTCCGCAGCCCGGCGTTCGCCGCCACGACGCTCGTCGCCATGATCAGCTTCTTGGGTCTGATCGGGGTCTTCTTCGCCCTCAGCCTGTACTTCGGCATGGTGCAGCAGCTCAGCACTCTTGAGGCAGCCGCCCGCATGGTCCTCGTCACCCTGGTGTCGATCCTCGTGTCGCAGCCCGCCGCCCGGCTGATGCTTCGCTGGTCCCCGCGCGTCCTGATCACCGGTGGACTGCTCGCGACGTCCGCCGCTCTGCTGACTCTGACCAGCATCGACGCGCACACCTCCTACGCCTCCTTGTCCTGGCGGCTGGTACTGCTGGGCCTCGGACTCGGCCCCGTCATCACCCCGATGACGGCCACCGCCGTCGCCTCCGTGCCGCACCACCTGGCCGGCATGGCGGCGGCCGGCAACAACGCCTTCCGCCAGGTCGGCGCCGCACTCGGCCCGGCCGTTCTCGGCACCGTACTCAGCACGAAGGCCGTGAACGCCTTGCCCGGCCACCTCACCGACGCCGGGCTTTCGGCGGCGACGGTACGGCGCATCGGCGCGGCGGCCGACGGGGGCGGCCTGAACGCGGTCGCCCGCATGGACCTCGGGTCGGATCAGGGACGCGCTCTCGGGGCCGTGTCCGAAGCCTTCCTCGACGGACTCCACCTCTGCCTGGTCATCGCCGCCGTGCTGACGCTGATCGCCGCCGTGGCCTGCGCGGTGCTGCTGCACGCCCCGCGCCGCGGGAGCACCCCGGTCGCCGGATCCGGCGCGAGCGAGCCCGGGCCGGCGGGAATCCCGGCCGGGAGCAGTTGACCCGCATCACGGACTGCGAAGAGTGTGCCGGCCAGGCAACCGGACGGCGGACCAGGAGAAGCAGCGCGCCTGGAGCGCCTTCAGCGGTGTCGGCGTGCTGCTGGAGGACGCCATGAGCGAGCCGGACCAGCTCTGGGGCCGTGGAAAGGAACACCACGACCGAGTAGTAAAGGTGGCTGAGGCCCGCCTCGTCCCGCAGTTGATGGTCGCGCTTTCCCCCGTACGGACAGCCATCTGAGCGTTCACACCGGATTCCACCCTGAAGCCGCCGTCAGACGCTGGTCAGTGCGGCTTTCCGGTATCGGCCGGGCGGTGTCCCGTATGCCCGGGTGAAGGCTCTGACGAAGGTGAATTCCGATGAGTAGCCGCATTGTTGGGCGATGGCGCGCAGTGGCGCTTCGGTGGTGGTGAGCAGCCGGCCGGCCAGGGTCATGCGCCACCAGGTCAGGTATGTCAGGGGCGGTTGGCCCACGGTCGTGCTGAATCGGCGTGCGAAGGCCGCCCGGGACAGGCCGGCCCCGGCGCCGAGTTCTTCCACCGTCCAGGGGTGGGCGGGGCGGTCGTGGATGGCGTGCACGGCGGAGGCGACGGCGGGATCGGCGAGTGCCGCGGCCCAGCCGGTGGCCGCTCCTTCGGCCTGGTCGTGCAGGCAGGCCCGCAGGATGTAGAGCAGCAGGGTGTCGAGCAGGGCAGGCACCACTGCGTCCGTGCCGGGACCGGGGTGCTCCAGTTCGCCGCCCAACAGGTCGACGGCCGCGCGTAGTTCGCGGTGTGCGCCGATGCGGGCCGGCAGATGCACGAGGCCGGGCAGCGCGGTCAGCAGCGGGTGTGCCCGGGTGCGGCTGAGCCGGTAGGCACCACACAGGACGACCGTGGTCGGGCCCGTGTTCCGGGGCAGTTCGCCCCGGATGATCCAGCTGCCGTCCGGTTCCTGGACGACGTCGGTCAGGGGCGTTGCCGGGTCGTCGGCGATGCCGTGCCCGCGTCCGTCCGGCCGGAAGACCACATCGCCCGGACCGAGCATGAAGGGCGCTGAGCCGTCGCCCGGCAAGAGCCAGCACGAGCCCTGCAGGATGATGTGGAAGCCCGCCCCGTCGGAGGCGGCGAAGCGCAGACCCCAGGGCGCGGACACGGCAGTGAGAAAGGACTCCGGGCGCCCGGCGCGCATGGCGGTGATCGCATCGCTGAGTACATCCACACACTGACTTTAGCCCTTACTCCGATCGACGAGACGATGGGCAAAGAATGGTGGACTTTGAGGCATGGTTCGGCTCGTTCCTGCCGCATAGCGTCGCTTCCATGACTTCTACGCAGACACGAGCTGTGCTCTTTCACGAACTCGGCGGACCCGACGTCCTCACGGTCGAGCAGGTGCGCCTGGACGGCCCTCGTCCCGGCGAGGTTCTCCTCCGTGTGGAGGCGTTGGGCCTGAACCGTGCCGAGGCCGACTTCCGTGCGGGTACCTACTTCTTCCCGCCGACCCTGCCGGGCTCGCGGCTCGGCTACGAGGCGGCAGGAGTCGTCGAAGCCGTTGGCGACGGCGTGACCGAGTTCGCCCACGGCGACCCGGTCATGACCGGCCCGCTGATCGAGATGAGCGCACAGGGTGTCTACGGCGACCACATCGTGCTCCCTGTGGCATCAGTGGTGGCGCGCCCGGACACGACCGACGCGGTGACCGCCGCGGCCACCTGGATGTCCTACTCCACTGCCTACGGCGGTCTGCTGGAGGCCGGCCGGCTCACCTCCGGCGACCACGTCCTGATCACCGCCGCCTCCGGAGGCGTGGGCACCGCGGCCATCCAGATCGCCGCCCGCGCCGGGGCCGTCCCCATCGCCGTCACCCGCACCGACGCCAAGCGAGAGGCACTGCTCGCCGCCGGCGCCGCGCACGTCATCACCACACAAAACGAGGACGTCACCAAGGAGGTCAAACAACTGACCGACGACAGGGGCGTCGAGCTGATCTTCGACCCGATCGGCGGTCCCGGCCTGCCCGCACTGGCCGAGGCTGCGGCGCCCGCGGGCACAATCGTCCTCTATGGAGCGATGAACGGCCCGGCCGTCATGCCCTTCACCTGGCCGCTCACTGTGCACGGCTACGCCCACGGGCACCTGACCGCCACCGAAGCGGGACGTCGGCGGGTCAACGCCTTCATCGACGCCGGTCTGCGCGACGGCACCATACGCCCGGTGATCGGCGAGGTGTTCCACGGACTGGACCGCATCGTGGACGCCCACCGTCTTCTCGAATCCGGCCAGTACACCGGCAAGATCGTCGTGACGGTCGAGCACTGATCAGCGTCGAGCACCGATCAGCCCATCCGCTGGAGATCGGTGCGCACCCTCGACTCATTGGCACAGAAAGCGACGACGGTCCGCGCCGACATGCCCACTACGGACCTCTCGTATCCTCTCCTCTCGTCAGAGCTACGCACCATGAAGGAACCATCCATGTCCACAGCCATCCACGTCATCGTTCGGTACACGATCAAGGACGGTCAGCACGATCGTTACGAGGCGTGGAAACAGGGGCAGACCGACGCCGCGTCCGAACCCGGATCCGGCGTACTCGCCTACGAGTTCTACCGCGACGAGACCGGGGTGTGCGTCCATCGCGACTCCTACGTGGACGAAGCGTCGGCGTTTGAATTCCTGAAGAACAAAGCGGCGATCGAGGAATGGCTGCAGATCGCCGACCCGATCGACACGCTGCTTCTCGGCGACGTGAGAGACGAGGCGCGCGCCGGTCTTCCTCGGACGACGACGGCGTACTCCACGGTCCAGGGGTTCACCCGCTGACAACCGTGCCGGTGGGATGAACTGCGGCTGGTCGGGGTGCGAGGAAATCGGCCGTCCGGGCCCCGGCCTGCCCCGGCACGCGGCTGCCCTTTGCCCGACGGCGTACACCGGCGCAAGTAACCTGTGGCCGTGTCCATGCCGGGCGGCATCGGCGACCAGGTCGCGAAAACTGAGCGATGTGGCCGGCTGAGTGGCCTCGGTCGCCTTGCGCGGCCTGAACCGCGGTCCCGGTGAGACGGGCAAGGCCCTGTTCAGCCGGGAGCCGGTGGTGCCCCAGCCGAACGTCACCGAGCACATGGGGTGCGCCTCCACCCGACTCCGAGGCCGGTCCGTGCCGACGTGCGTGCTGCACCTGCCGACCGGCGCCTTCAACAACGTGCCGGACGGCGCCGGGCTGGACTCCTTCTACGGCCCCAACGGCGGCACCGGCCTCTTCCACGACGTCGACGAAACCGATCGGGTCCACTGCCCGGCGGCCCGCACCTCCGAATCAAGCTGCCGGACCGGCAAGGTCACGATCCCGACCCTCATCAACCCGCGCAAGCTGGACGACGTCTTCCTCAACGACCAGTTCACCGACGTACCCGGGGACGCGACCACCACCGAGATCTCCGACCGTGTGCCGCTGCGCGGCTGGGCGTCCCTCCTGCCTGGCTCCGGCGGAGAGGGCGGCAGCTCCGGGCCAGGAGGACCGGCGAGCGCGCGGAGCATCCGCACGGACCCGACGGGCCTGCCCTGCCCTACGACGTTCCTGGCGCGCCGCCGCCAGTCCTGCATGGCAGGCATCACCGTTACGGAATGGGCCAGTTGCTGGACGCCGAGCATCGTCTCCCACAGCGGGTCCAGTCTCGTCGCGACGGTGACTCTTGCCAGATCCTCGGCGGTGAAGTGGACACGTAGCAACGCGTGTTCCCCCTGGCAGCGTCTCGTGTGTCGGTGGTGTGTGAGACTTCCAGAGACACCCGATAAGTTGTACGAAATTTAGGTACAAGCTGCAACTGGAGTACTGGCCTCGCACTTTCGCGAGTTGCCTCGTCCAGGCCGTAGACCAGGCCCTCGATGCGGTAAACGCGCCCACTCGAAGATCCGGTGCCTCAGCCTGTCCCTGGGTGAGCGGAAGCCCGACCTGGCTGATGGTCACCGACTCGATCCCCTCGACCGTGCGCGCCTGAAGGCCCACATCCGTCACGGTCAGGTCGAAGCGCCCGCCCCGGTTCAGGTGCAGCCGCATGTCCGCGGCGAACGACTCGCCTGGCCTTGGCGGGCCGCTCCGGAGCCCGGCTGGCGGACCGCTTGGGCATCACAACGAGCCGGAGTTCCCTGATCCGGCTGGTCCTGGCGATGCCAGTGCCGTCAGCCAGCACCCCCAGGGTCTTGGGCGTTGACGAGTTCGCGCTCCGTCGCGGGCAGATCCCGGCCGCGCGCTTTGCTCTCCTGCGTCGGCGGTTCTGCTTTGCGATTGATGATCAGTCAGCGAGACGTCGCGGCATGACCCCCAGGACCAGGTTCTCCATGGCCTTCGGCATTCGGCCGAAACTGCCCACCCACATTTCAACGAGGTAGATCTCGCTGGACTCGTCGATGCCGAGAAAGTGCCGCCCCTCGTCCAGTTCACCCAGCGGAAAGAGGTGGCGCCCGATGGTCTCGCCCCACCCGCTGAACCGGTCCTCCTCCCCCACCGCCAGCTCAGGGTCGAACTCGAACGGCGTCCGAGCACAGCTGATACCGGGCCCGTGCACGCTTACGTACAGCCCGCCGAACTCCGCGAGAAACACCTCGGCAGCCTCGTGCATGGGCAGCCCCACCTCTGCAAACTGCGCGCGCCAGTGCCCTGTGTCGACCTTCCGGCCCGGCGCCCAACCAGCCGCCTCCAGCACCTCGCAGACTTCTGGTGTCCAACTGCCCACAACGAACCACCCCCAGAGTTTGAGAGACGATCCTCTCAACCGGATCAAGATGCTGAAGCGGCAGATCTTCGGTCACGCGGGATGCCCGCTTCTGCGGAAGCGCGTACTCCTCGCCTCCTGACGTCTTCACTGTTCACAGACCGAGCGGCACCGGTCTGGCGGGGATGCCTGACGTGATCAATGCCGTCAATGGCGTGGCAAGGTCGCGGGGCGAGAACAGGTCGGAGCCGTCAAAGCCGGAGATGTCCTTTGCACACCACCACTCCAGACCATGGATGTTCTCCGCGGCCAGCTCGTCGTCTGACAGAGCACCGCGAGGTTCGAACCACGCTGTGCGCACGAGGAAGTAGTCGTTGACCACGCCGTCGTAACCCGCTGCGTGCCCCGGTGCCACTACTTCCTGATGCCACACATGTGGCGGGTCGGCCTCAAGAATCAGTCCTACCTCCTCACACAGCTCGCGACGCAGCGCGGCAAGCGGGGTTTCGTCCTGCTCGATCCCACCGCCGGGAGTCGCCCACACAACCGTCCCGGCAGGCTCCGGAATCTCGAATCGGCAGAGCAGGATGCGGTCATCTTCATCGAGAATGATCGCGCGAACTGAGTGGCGCAGGTTCACCGATGGCATGGGCACACGCTAGCCTCGCGCTTTCGCATGGGGTGACGTCTGGAGAGAACAATGACGCGAAGAGTGCCGCTGACCTGGGACAACAGGCTTGATTAGGGTCCTCTTCGCTGCCAGGAAGACTGCACCCCCGCAGGTGAAGAGGCGTGGTGGGTACTGCCCGCGGGCAAACGGTCCGCCGGAAGTGTCGACGAACCGTCACGTGCGGTCAAAACCGGCTAGCACTGCACGGTCAACCGGACCTGGCCGAAGCGGTGGGCTACGAGGTCCTCAGGGCGGATGAGCCAGTAAAGGGCGCCCACGTCGCCCCACTCCATCTTCGCGTCGCTGTCGCTGTCGAACTGGGCGAGCAGTACCCATCGTTCGGCTTCCTGGTCGTGGGACTGGTCGCCCCACGCGTGCATGCTGCCGAGCGCCCCGTTCGCGATCTCGTACTCCACCGGGCCCTGGATGGGTACGGCGTGGCCGCCGATCTGGTGGCCGACGCGGGTGCGCAGGCGGCCGAAGGCACGGAGGAACGGCTTGAGCTCGGCTGGGGTTTCACGGAGGTGGTGCGGCCAGTGCCGGCCGTCGCCGAGCAGTACTTGGCGGGTCTGTGGGAGCCACAGGTCGGGGGCGCTTTGCTCCATCTCGGCGGTGAGGTCCACGCGGGGGAACGGTTCCAGGTCCGGGGTACGAGTGTCGGGAAGACCGGGGTGCTCTCCGGGACGTACAGCACCTGGGCACCGACCCAGGTGTCGGGGTCATCAGCGGAAACAAAGGCGTCGGCGTCGGTCTGACCGTCGAAGTAGAAGAAGAGCAGGGTTCCGTCCTGTGGGAACTGCTCGGCAAGCCCCTCGCGTGGCAGCTCGTTGCACCGCACTGAAGCGATGAAGGACAGTGGCCCGTGCCCGGGCCACTCGGGCCAGTCGATCCCTTCCGGAAGCTGCGGGTTCCCACCAAGGGCGGCCACGGCCTGCTCGCCGTCCACGGCCCGACGAAGGCGGACGCACGGGCGCAGGAGCGCTGTCCAGCGCTGGGCGAAATCGCCGGGAAGGTGCTCGGCAGCAAGCCGGGAGTATCGCTCATCAATCATGAAGGCCACTATCCCCGGCACCACTGACACTGCGGACATCAGCCTCCTGACCTGGGGCGATGGGACTTTTCTGGGGTCTTTTTCGTCGTCAGGAAAGCGGCACTCCTCAAGTGAAGAAGAATACCGGGTCATACCCTTGTGCCCGTGGCGGTGGCCGCCGAGCGGTTTCGCAGGCCGGCGCCGTGCTGTTGGTGGAACCGGTCCGCAAGAGCGGGCTGGATACGACGCAATCGTCAGCCTTGGCGCCGTGGTGCAAGGTGCGGGCGGTGCACGATCCCGGCAAGGTGTTGCTCGACGTGGCGCTCACAGTGACGCTGGGCGGGGACTGCCTGTCCGATGTCGCCAGGCTGCGGGCTGAGCCGACGGCGTTCGGGCCGGTGGCATCCGACCCGACGGTCTCACGCCTGGTCGACACGCTCGCCACCAGCGGGGAGCATGCGCTGACCGCGATCCGCCGGGCCCGTGCCCAGGTCCGCGAACAGGTCTGGGCGTTGGCCGGGGAGGCTGCCCCTGACCAGAACGGTCAGGTGATCGGGGACCTGGACGGGGTGCTGGTGATCGCGCAATCGGACAAGTGGGACGCCACGGCGACCTGGAAGGGAACATTCGGCCACCATCCGATCGCGGGGTTTCGACCACGGGACGGCAGGATCCGGCGAGCCCGTCGCGGGCCTGCTCAGAGCGGGCAACGCGGGCAGCAACACCGCCGCCGACCACATCACCGCCACCCGACTGGCCCTGGCCCAGTTCCCCAAAAGATTCCGGCGCGGGCGCCGCACCCCGATCCGCACCGATTCCGGGGGCGGCACCCACCAGTTCGTCAACTGGCTCACCACCCGGGGCCGCTGGCTGTCGTGCTCGGTTCGGCATGACCATCACCGATGCCATCCACCAGGCTGTGCTGAAGGTCCCGGCATCGGCCTGGACGCCGACCGTCGAGCCCCGGCGACGGGATCCGCGACGGTGCCTGGGTCGCTGAACTCGCTGGGGACTGCCTGAGCGAGTAGCCGAAAGGGATGCGGCTGATCGTCCGCAAGGAACCGCCCCCACCCCGGCGCCCAGCTCCGCGTCACCGACGCCGACGGCATGTGCCCGACCTGACTCGCCGCCAACACCCCCGGCACCGCGATCGCCGGGCTCGAACTGTGCCACCGCCAGTGCACCCGCTGCGAGGACCGCATCCGGGACGCCCGCCCCACCGGCCTGCGCAACCTCCCCTTCCACGGTTTCGCACAGAACCAGATCTGGCTGGAGATCGCCCAGCTCGCCCTGGACCTGCTCGCCTGGATGCGATGCTCGCCCTGACCGGCAAGGCCTGCCGCTGGGAACCGAAGCGACTCCGCCTCCGCCTGTTCTCCGCCGCCGCACAAACTGTCACCACCGGCCGCCGCAGCTACCTACGCTTCGCGGAGCACTGGCCCTGGACCGATGTGGCTACGGCGGCGCTAACTGGGCTCTGGCACAGATCTTGGGGAGCTGTGACGAAGGGTCATCGCAGTGTTCGACCGTGCTTCAGGGGTTCCGCTCTCTCAGCTCAGCCTCTGTGGTGCCTTCGGCACGAATGGTCGTCGGCTGGATCTTCCTTGCGTCCGGACAACACGCTTACCGGAAGCCGCGGATGGCGTTCCCGACACTGTTCCGTTCGGCTATTGCGCTGACAGCGGTGATGAGCACAGTGATGGCGACACCACCGAGAATCGCGGCCGAAGGGCTCGCCAGGTTTAACGCCATGGCGGAGAAGGATGCGGCGAGGCTGTAGCCCAAGCCCCCGACGGCGTACATAACGGAGTACGCGGCGGCGTGAGCGCGCGCGGGCAGGCGTTCGCGGAGGCTGAGGTTGCGGGTGACCATCACACCGGACTGGAAGATGCCCGCCAGGAGAAGTCCAGCGGCGATGCCCGGCATGCCGGGCAAGACGGTGACCAGAACGAGGCACCCGGCCATGGCGGTCAGGAACACCAGACTCTGTGCCTGCACGGAGCCGGGCCAAGTCCGCAGTCCGTAGCAGACCGCACCAGCGGCACTGGCAAGCGCGAAGCCCGCGAGGAGCGGCGCCGACCATCCGACTGCGACCTGCCGCTCCTCCAAGAGCGCAGGCAGGACCAGTTCCGCGGTGGCCAACATGGCCATGGAGGCCGCGCTGGTGAGGTAGACGGGCCAGCCGGAGAACAAGGTTCGCGTCATTGAAGCGACGGCGCTGGTAGCGGATTCGAGTTCCGGGGGTTCTGGGAGCCGCAGGACCAGGATCGAAGCTGCGGCCGCGAGCAGGGCACCCAGCATCAGCGGGGCACCGGCGTGGACTTGGAGAGCCAGGAGGACGACCAGACCGGGTGCCGCGGCCCAGGTGATCTGAGTCAAGGTGGTCTCGGCGCTCAGTGCGCGGGGCACCGATTCGTCGGTCACCAGTCGGGTCAGGATGGCGCGGATGCCACCGGGGGAAGCAGCCGGTGCCGCGCCGGCCAGGAAGGCGAGGCCGATCAATACAGGGGCGGGGGCCGATCTGACGAATGGCAGGGCGCCGAAGGCAAGTGCCCCCGCCAGGAGACCGACCGACAGTTGCGGCTTCATCCGGCTGCGGCTCAAACGGGACCCGAGCAGTGGCGCGCCTACCACCTCTCCCACGACGTAGGCGGAGGCCAAGCTCGCACCGAGGCTGTAGCCGGCCGGGCTCTGCCGACTTGAGAACACCAGGGCCAGCGGCGCCATGGCTACCGGAGCCTTGCTGGTGAAGGCGACCAGAGCCCAAAGCAGCAGCTTACGAGACATCAGGTCTTTGTAAGGGGCCTTGGCTGCGGGCAACTGGATCAACCTTCCACGCAGACGGAGAGCGAGTGGATTTATACAACCTCAGTGGGACTCCTCTGGGTGGGACTCCTGTGGTGAGCGGCGTTCGGGACCTGCACCACGAGGAGGATGCAGCAGCGTCACTGAGGCAGGACCATCTTGCGGAGTAGTTCGAATCCGGCACGACCGTAGAACTGTCTCTTGATCTCTTTCACGCGCGTCACGGCGCCCTCGGTGCCTCCCTGCAGCGCAAGGTCAGTCCGGCGATCACGGCTTCCAGATCGAAGGTCAGCCCGCGGGCGAAGCCTGTGATCCCAGGCAGCTGTGAGTCGCGGGCGGTGTTGATCCAGTCCGGTAGTGCAGCACCAGCGCGCTGGACGAGCATCTGGGCGAGGTCCCGGACGAGTTGATGCGCCTGCTCCAGGCTCTGGGCAGACGGCCAGAACGGCTTTGAACTGCTGGATTTCGTCTTCGGCGAGAGTCTCTGGATGCCGGGTGATCCAGCCGACGACGGCGCGAACGGACGGCGCCGCGGCGGTCGGGACGGGTCCGTCCGGCCACTGCAGGCGGCGGGACCAGTCCCTCAGACTGCTGTAGGGCACCGGCCAGCCGCGGTCGGCAAGTCCGGCAAGCCGATGCCAGCAGCTCACGCCCGAGCCAAAGCCCCGTTCCGCGAGCAGCCTCTCCCGCAATGGCTGCGGGATCATCGCGATGGCGGGCGCCAGGACTCACACCACAGACAAGCAATCGGATGACCCTATCCAGTTCCGTGGTACGGTGATGACAGTGAACCGGAAAGGCCTATCCGCATCACCGATGCGGATAGATCTATCCAGATCTTGGGCCTTCCAGTGCCATCTCTTCCCGAAAGGATCTTGCTGTGACCAGCATCGCCATCGTCGGAGCCGGCCCCCAGATGGGCCTGGCCATCGCCCGCACCTTCGGCTCCCAGGGCTTCGACGTCGCCCTGATCTCCCGCGACCGCGACAAGCTCGACGGTCTCGTCGGCACGCTCGGCGCCGAGGGCATCACCGCCGCCGCGTTCCCCGCGGACGTCCTCGACCGCGACGGGCTCGCCCGGGCACTCAAGGACGCGTCCGCCAAGTTCGGCGGGATCGACGTCCTGGAGTACTCCCCGGTGGGAACGTTCGGCGTCACCATACTGACCGCTCCGGCCACCACCGAACCCTCGGACGTGGAGTTCGAGATGAACTTCCAGCTGTACGGCGCCATCGCCGCCACCCAGGCGGTACTGCCCGCGATGCGCGAGGCGGGCGCAGGCACCCTGCTCTACACCACCGGCGCCGGCTCGATCTGGCCCGACCCGCGGGTCGCCAACGTGAACGCCGCCGCCGCGGCGCTGCGCAACTGGGTGATGAGCCTGCACAAGGAACTGGCCGACGCCGGCACCGGCATCCAGGCCGCCCACGTCGGCATCGACTCGTCCATCGGCGTCTCCGTCATCCCCGGAGTGGAGACGGCCCGGCCCGAGCAGATCAGCCCCCTCTACTGGGAGCTGCACACCACCAAGCGAGATGAGGCAGAGCTCGTCTTCAAGCTCGACGACGACGGCTTCCCCCGCGGCTGACAGACACCGAGCCGTACCCGTCCCCTCATCGACCCCTGATCACGCCGCGGTGTTCCGGTCCGCGGCGCGATCAGGGAGGAAGGTTCCGTTCCGCTGGACGTTGCCGGCGGCCCCCGTTCGCGGTCTGCGGCGTCATGACGGCCATCAAGTCCGGTAAGCGGCTCATGCCTTGACACCCTCGGCCTGCTGATGCGCCCCTCGCCCCCCGATCCCCCACTTTTTCGAGGAGCAGGCCCTCATGACCACGACCACCGACCCGTCCTACGTCGACCCGGCACTCTTGGTGAACAACGCCGGCGAGACGTCGACCGGGGCTGCGCCGAAGGAGGGTCTCCGCCGAGGCGTTCGACAAGATGTTCGCGGTCAACGCCAAGGCCCCCTTCCTCATCGCCCAGCGCGCCCTCGAACTGATCCCCGACGGCGGACGCGTCATCAATATCTCCTCCGGCCTGACCCACGTCGCCAACCCCTCGCAGACCGTCTACTCGGTGACCAAGGGCGGGATCGAACAACTCACGCTGGACTGCGCACGGCACCTCGCCTCCCGGGGGATCAATGTCAACACCGTGATCCCCGACGTCACCGACAACGGGCACGCAATTTTCAAGATCCCCGAGGTCCGGGAGCAGATGTCCCAGCTGTCGGCGTTCAAACGCCTCGGCGAGCCGGATGAGGTCGCCGACGCGATCGTCTTCCTCGCCACCGACGAAGCGCGCTCGATCACCGGCGCGGCCCTCGATGCCAGCGGCGGCAGCCTCCTCGGCTAGGACTTGTCCGGCCGATCATGTTCGGAGCCAGATAACGAGGGCTGCGGCGGTGGCGGTGCCGAGGTAGACGTAGCGGCGTTTGTCGTAGCGGGTGGCCACTGCCCGGTGCTGCTTGAGCCGGTTGATGGCCCGTTCGACGGTGTTGCGTTTCTTGTACCGCTCTTCGTCGAAGCTGGGTGGCCGGCCGCCGCGTGAGCCTTTCCGCAGGCGAGCGGTCTGGCTGTCGATCTTCTCCGGGATCGTGTGCCGGATGCCCCGACGCCGCAGATAGTCGCGGTAAGGCCCGTTGCTGTAGGCCTTGTCGGCGGCGATGCTGTCGGGGTTCTTGCGAGGCCTGCCGGGTCCGAGCTTGGGGACACGGATCTTCTCTAGGACCGGTTTGAACTGGGTGCAGTCCGCCCGCTGACCTGGAGTGACGACCAAGGAGAGCGGGCGGCAGCGGCCGTCGGCGCTCAGGTGGAGCTTGGTGGTGAACCCGCCGCGCGAGCGGCCCAGGCCCTCACCTCCCGCACCACCTCCACAAGGCGAGCGTGCAGGCTCTGCCACGCAGTTTCGCCCTGGTGTTCTGGAACTTCGTCCCCCTTTGAGGGAAGGGCCGGCGGCGGGTCAGTCCGGGCGCCGGCCGCGTGCTGATGAGCCCGCACGATGGTGGAGTCGACCGAGATCTCCCAGTCGATTTCACCCGCCGCGTCGGCGGCGGCTTGGACTTGCTGGAGTAGACGCTCCCACGTCCCGTCGGCCGACCACAGTCGGTGTCGTTCGTAGACGGTCTTCCACGGCCCGAACCGTTCGGGCAGGTCACGCCACTGAACGCCGGTCCGAACCCGGTGCAAAATCCCGTCGATCACCTGCCGGTGGTCCCGCCACCGGCCACAACGCCTGTTACTGACCGGCAGGAACGGCCGCAGCCTTTCCCACTCGGCATCACTCAGATCACCCCGCCCCATGGCGGGAAGAACGCCCCAGACACACATCGGTCACAAGATCACACGAACGCTGATCCCTAGTCCGTGACGAAGGGCGCGTATCCGACCGGGGCCTCGCTCACCTGAAGGTCGGAGAAGAGCAAGCTCAAGTTGTGCGCGTTGGTCTCAATGCGTACCTCATGGAAGTCGATCCCGACGGCCGTCGACCAGCGGCGAGTCGCCTCCGACTCGGGGAGAAGCTTGGCTCCCGGGTACAGGCAGTGCCACTTCACGCCCCAGACGTAACCGTCGAGGTCGACACCGGTTTCGTGGTCGATGAGCCGGTCGTCCAAAGAGATACGCCAGGTCTCCACGGGCACTGACGTCTCACATCGGGCCTCGACGCAGTACCGGAACAGATACCGCAGGTACGACGGCGTGACGCCGGTGCGGGGATCAGCCGTCGCATAGACGATGACCTCGTAGTCACGCATGTAGTTGGTGTATCCGTGATGCACGACAGCGTGATCGAAGGTCTCGTCCAGCATCTGTTCAAGTACGGCGGTATCCATGCCGCCCTTCTACCTCACCCGACGAGACGTTCGACAATGAGATTCACGGGTGTCATACGCCGTTGCCTCAAAGATCGACCGGACAAGTCGTAGTACTCGAGTTGGACCTCGCTGTTGGCATTGGTTCAGACCCGGGAGCCGCCGGGCCTTCGAGGTACACCGCGCGCAGGCCTACGCCGACTTCCAGAAGATCATTGAACGCGCCCCGGGTACCGGACATCGGCAGGCAGGCTTCGCGCCCCCAGACCTGGCGCTCCTGCCCACAGCCAATGCCAGGGTGGTCGCCGCGACCTCGGACGCCGCGCCCGACAGCATGGCTTTGTTACGGAGCCGGTCGGCGAGCGGATCGGGCAGGAGCGTGGACGCGGGTCAAGGACGCAGTTCAGGGCGCGGTCGGTCGCGCGAGCGGGCGGGGCGGCCCAGCTCGGCCCACTCTCGGCGAGGTCAGCTGCTCTTGCCCGGCGGCGGTGCAGCGGTGCCCTGACCGGCGCGGACCATGGCCTTGTAAAGGGGCTCGTGCCCGGGCGAGGCGGGCAGGGGGCCGCGCGCCGGGGCCTCAAGGGACTGGACGAACAGGGCGACAACGCGCCGCCAGGCATCCGGGGCGGCATCGCCGGTGACATTGACGACACCGGCGTTCGCCATGTGGATCAGTACCAGGTCCGAGGGGTCGAAGTCCTCGCGCAGGCGGCCGGTGTCCTTGGCGCGGTCGATGAGGCGCAGCATTGCCTGGTACGCCTCGTTGCGGCGTTGCTCCAGGACCTTGGCGGTAGGGAAGGACATGGTCAGGACGTCGGCGAAGCCGCTGTCCGCGGCCTGCATCGCACAGGCGGTCTCGATGTAGCCGACGAAGCCGTTCCAGGGGTCGGGGTCGTCCAGGGCGACGGTGACCGCGTCGGCGTAGGCGCCCATGCGGTCGGAGAAGACGGCGTCGACCAGTTCCTCCTTGGTGGGGAAGCGACGGAACATGGTGGCGATGCCCACGCCCGCCTCGCGGGCCACGGAGGCCATGGAGGCGCTCAGGCCGTCGCGCGCGAACACCGTGCGTGCGGCGGCGACGATCCGCTCCCGATTGCGCTCGGCGTCACTGCGCAGCGGCTGAGCGGGACCGTCGGAGTGCTGGGCGTCAGGGGTCATACCAACCAGTCTAGCAATCGGATTGACCTATCCACTTTTGCTACGCCGGCCACGGCGGACCGGAGGGCGCTGCCCGAATCCGGAAACGGATAGAAGACTCCAGTCTTCGGGCGGCCACTCACAAGGAGTCCGGGTCGATCGCTGCGGCGGTGTTGCGGCCGACGACGAAGGCGGCCGACGCCTCCGCCCTCCTGGCCCGCAGCATCACACCAGAGACGATGCGGCCAGGCTGGCCAGAGGCCCTGCGGATGTCCCGGTCGGCGCTGCCGCACCGGCGGATGCCGGCCCTGGACGAACGACTGGAGCACGCGGCGGCGAGGCCGGTGATCATTCCGGAGGCGATCGTCTGCGACCAGGGCAAAGTCTTCATCTCCCACAGCTTCCGTGCCTCCTGCCGCTTCTTGAGCGTCACGCTGCAGCCGACGCACAAGGCGTCGCCCTTCGAGAAGGGCGTGATCGAGAAGACCCTGAGTTCGGTGGCGACGCTGTTCGCGCAGTTTGTCGCGGGTTACACCGGCCGGCCGGTGGACCGTCGCGGCCGGCACTTGGAGGACGGGCCGTTGTGGTCTCTGCCCGAGTTGCAGGAACTGCTGGATGAGTGGATTGTCGCTGCCTGGCAGACCCGGCCGCATGACGCTCTCCGAGATCCGGACGCGCCGAAGCGGGCCTTCTCGCCGAATGAGAAGTACGCGATGTTGCTGGAGTCGTGCGGCTACGTTCCGGCCCCGTTGAGCGGTGAGGACTACGTCGAGTTGCTGCCGGAACGGTGGCATGCGATCAACGCTTACGGCATTCGGATCAACCGCCGCACTTGCGACAGCCCGGAGTTGAACCCGCTGCGCCGTCAGCGCTCCGGTGTCACGGAGAAGAAGGGCTTGTGGGAGATCCACCACGACCCCTACGACGTCTCCCGGATCTGGGTACGTGACCGCCGCGACGAGAGGGACCGGTGGATCACCGTGTTCTGGAAGCACCTGCACCGTGTCGGCGTCCCGTTCGGCGAAATGGCCTGGGACCACGCCCGTCAACAGGTCCCGAAGAATGGGAGCGCGGCACAGATCGCGGATGTGGCCGCCGCCCTGCTCAAACGCGCCCACGACGGCCCCCTGCATGAGAAGGATCCTCCGGCCAAACGGTGTCGGCGGGATCGCCGCCCGCACCCGGGCGACCCTCCCAGGGCGGGAGATCCCCGATCCGCCAGCCGAGAGCGAACCGATGGATGAGAACACGGACACCTCGTTGGCCGAGGTCATTCCGCTGGACCTGTTCGGCCCGCTGGCCGTCCCCTGGAGGCGTTCGTGACCATCTCCAAGCCGCCGACGCGGCGAACTGTATCGCGGGAGGCTGACGCCGAGGCCAGTCGGCAGCTGAACACCCTGGCCGGGTGGCGGAGGTTCATCGACGGGCCACCCGCACCCCCGGCTTTGTCGTCCCGGAGCGCTTGGCAGCGGATGTCGTCGCCCGAGCGGGGCAGCTACGACGAGGACCGCCTTGACCCTCACGCCTGCATGCTCACGGTCGCCACCTCGTCGTCGAGAATACGGCGATCTGTGGTCGCAGGCTGGTCCTGCTCAACCGCCACGCGATCAGCGCCCGCCGTGGGCTGATCGTTTCCGGCCCTGCCGGAACCGGCAAGACCATCGCCATCACCCAGTTGGGACGCTCCCACGAACTCCTTGACCGGGCCCGGCACACACGTCACGGACCGCATTCCGGTCGTCTACGTCACCGTCCCGCCCGCCGCGACTGCCCGCATGATCGCGACCGAGTTCGCCCGCTTCCTGGGCCTGCCGGTGCGGGCCCCGCTCGAACATGACAGACATCATCGAGGCCGTAGTCGGTGTCTGCACCGACACTCGCACCGGGCTGGTGCTGGTCGACGAACTCCACAACATCTCACTCACCAGCCGCCACGGCGCCGAAGTCGCCGACACTCTCAAGTACTTCTCCGAGCGCCTGGCCGCCACGTGCGTCTATGCCGGCATCGACATCGCCGAATCCGGCCTGCTGTCCGGGACACGGGGCGCCCAGATCGCCGGCCGCTTCCCCCTGATCCCCTCTCGCCCCTTCCCCTGCAACAGCGAACGGAAGGGGCTGGTCGCCGACATGGAGGACACCCTGCGGCTGCACGACCACCGCCCTGGCACTCTCACGGGCCTGGACCGCTTCCTGCACGACCACGCGGGCGGCATGATCGGATCCCTCTCCCACGCCATCCGCGGAGCCGCGGTCGACGCCATCCTCACCGGCACCGAGAAGATCACCAAGAAGAGCCTCCAGAGCATCCCGCTCGACCACACCGCCCACACCACGGCGTCGCTGGCCACGAAGACCGCTACCTACCGATGAACAGCGAACCACCGCCCCGATTTGCGCCCCTGCCGGTCCGACTCCGCCCCTGCCTCGGAGAGTCCGCCCACTCCTACATCCGGCGCCTGGCTCGCGCCGACCATCTCAAGCCCAGTTTCCTGCATTGCTATCTCTGCGGCCCGCCGCAGTGGTTCGGCAAGCCGCTCCTCGAAAACCTCGCCACGGTCGCAGGCCACTCGCCCGAAGCACTCGATACGTGCCCTCGCTGACGCCAACGCCCTGGGCGGCACGAACAGACCGCGCCGACGCCTCCCCAGGAAGAATTCCATCACCGGACACCAGGGCTTGGCCCACCGCGTCGCCCAAGAAGCCCTCAAAGGCGCACATATCCGCACGCTCACAAAGCGCTACAACCTCCGCTCCTGGGACGTCCGCTTCGCCCTGGAGACCCCACGGCTGACCACCGCAGAGACGGGTCCCCTGACTGACCCCTGTCACAGGCGAACTCGCCGACCTGGTCGAGAACATGATCGATAGGAATCTCAACGGGAGGCAGATCTGGACAGAACTCATAGACCACCACGACTGCTTGGTCACATACGACAGCATCCGCCACTACATCCGATATACACGATCCCGACAGCGCCAGCACGAGCCGAATCGTTGACATCCAGATGCGGGGCCCGCCCGCCGCGGGCCATTGGCGACATTCGTACAAGACCGGCAGCCGCCGCCCCCGCACCATCGCTCCATGAACGCCCACGACGCACAGCACGCGCAGCCGATGCATGTGGACCGTGACGGACCGCGGGACGCGCCGCCACTGCTGCTCATCCACGGATCTGGAGCCTCGAGCGCCTCCTGGGGGCCGGTGGTCCCGGCCCTCGCCGCCCGTCATCACGTCGTCCGGATAGACCTCCCGGGCTGCGGCCAGTCCCCGCGCGCCACGTCCTACGACGTTCCGGCGCAGGCGGGCCGCGTGGCGGCGCTGCTCGACGAACTCGGGCTGCGCGCCGTCACCGTGGCCGGCCACTCCAGCGGCGGATACGTCGCCACCGCGCTGGCGGAGCAGCGCCCCGACCTGGTGGGTTCGCTGGCGATGATCAGCACCGGCCCGCACCTCAACGCGCTCCTGCCGCAGCCGGCCATCCTCCGCGTGATGCTGGCACCACCCTTCGGGCCGCTGCTGTGGTGGCGGCGTTCGGATGCGATGATCCGCAAAGGCATCGGCGCCACGCTCGCCGGGCCTGCCCCCATTCCGCCCGGCATGGTCGCCGACGTGCGGAGCACCACGTACCGCGCGTTCCGCAAGGTGCTGCGCGAGAACACCGCGTACCTCGCCGAGCAGTCCGTGCCCGAGCGGCTCGCCGCCCTCGGGCTCCCGGTGCTCGTGGTCTTCGGCGCCGCCGATCCCCGGTGGGATCCGGCGTCGGCGCGCCAGTACGACGTCGTGCCGGGCGTGCGGGTCGAGATGCTGCCGGGCGTTGGGCACATGCCCATGCTGGAAGCGCCCGAGCCGGTGGGCCGACTGCTGCTGGACTTCGCGACCCTGTGCGCCGGAACCCCGCCGGCAGGCCCGGCCTAGACTGGCGCCGTGTTGTCGCAGGGCGTGCCACCCGCGTGGTCGGGCGTTGACATCGCAGTACCGGAGCCTTCGGACCGGCTGCCGGGCATCAGCATGGCCGGATTCCGCCACCGTGTCCCCGCGCCCGTCGACATCGCGATGGTCGCGCATCCGTCCGTCACCTTGCTCATCGATCTGAGCGACGATGACGGCCTGGTCTACGACACGCAGGGGCGGCACGGACGCGGCAGTGTCGTGATCGGCCTGGCCCCCGGGGAGCTGCGGGCGTCCGGCCTGGTGGGCGAGTGCCTGCAGATCCGGCTGCAGCCGGGTGTGGCGGCCGCAGTGCTCGGCTCGTCGGCCGGGGGCAGCGGGAGCGTGGAGTCCTTGGCGGACGTCTGGGGCCGCGACGCCGGGCGCTTCGAGGAGCGGCTGCGTACAGCCGGATCGTGGGACGAGCGGTTCGCGATGGCGGCGGACGCCGTCCGCCGGCGGATCGGGGACGGCCTGCGGGTCGATCCGGAGGTCGTCCACATCTGGAGGCGGACGGTCGCCAGCAGGGGCCGGATGCGTATCGACGGCCTGGCGGACGAGGTCGGCTGGAGCCGCAAGCGTCTGTGGGCGCGTTGCCGGGCGCAGCTCGGCGTCACCCCCAAGCGGGCCGCCCAGCTGGTGCGGTTCGACCATGCGGCCCATCTGCTCGCGGCGGGTGTCCCTCCCGCCTGTGTCGCGGCCGAGAGCGGTTACGTCGACCAGTCCCATCTGCACCGCGAAGTGAAGGCGTTTACGGGGCTCACGCCGACTGCCGTCGCCGCCGCGCCGTGGCTGGCGATCGACGACGTCGCGTGGCCGGCCTCCTGGCGGGCGGGGAGGCCCGTGGCAGGTGGCGCACGCGGTTCCGGCCAGCGCTGAACCGCCCAGCCGCGGCCCTCACTTCGCTCCCGACCGACAACTGGTCCTTTGACACCCAACCTAGTCGCCCCAGGTCAGGGCATCGCACCGGACTAACTTGGCTGCCAAAGGACACCGCGGCTCGGATCAGGTCGGTCGTACGAGGCCGGTGTCGTAGGCGAAGATCACCGCCTGGACGCGGTCACGGGCGTCGATCCTGGGGAGGATGCGACTGATGTGAGACTTGACGGTGGATTCGGCGAGGTGGAGACGTTCGGCGATCTCCGCGTTGGTCCAGCCGGTCGCGATGGCGGTGAGGACTTCTAGTTCGCGCTGAGTGAGGTCGGCGAGCCGGCGCTGCTGTTGTGGGCTGTTGCCGGGGAAGCGATCGCCGAAGGTGTCGATGAGCTTGCGGGTCAGGCCCGGTCACGATGCGGCGAGCATCGCGATCGGGCGACGCACCCTCGGGCATCCGATCCGGTGACTGACGACACCGCCCCCGCAGCACCGGAGCGATGCTGTGGGGCATCGGATCGTCCAGGCCCGACCGGAGACCTGCGAGCGTGAGGGACCCCGCCCCCACGTTCCCGGACCACGGACGCGACCCGTGTCACCGGACGCGGAGCGAAAGCGGGCAACCAGGACATCAAACACCGTTCGGGATGTCCGCAGTGACCAGGTACGGGTCCAAGACTCACTCCTGCTCACTGACTAGGAACGGCACAGCAGAAGCTTCCAGACGGCCGGGCCTGGCGTGATGAGTGCTCATTGGAACCTCGTGGCTCGTTGATGACCGTCGGGCACGACCGGTGGCGGGTGAGCCGCCACCGGTCGCTTTGCGCGTCCTACGCAGTGCTTGGGCCGACGTCGCTCGCGCTGAGCGGGGTTCGCGTGACAGCGGACGACGAC
>NZ_JBFAHW010000064.1:0-59225 GCF_040654355.1 Streptomyces sp. NPDC050704
CGTCCGGCGTTTGAGGACGAGGCCGTTCAGGCCGATTGCGGGGGTCTGGGGGCGCAGCCCCCAGGGATGGGACGGGTAGGGGCGGCGGGGGCGAGAACCAGCCCGCGCCGCCCCGGACCCGGCACTACAGAAGCGACGGCACCTCCGCCGCGGACACCGAGCGCGCGGCCCGCTCCAGGGCGCTGGCCAACAGCGCAAGGTCCGTGGGCCCGTTGCCCAGCTCGCGAACCGGCCGACGCGCGGGCGGATCACCCATACGGGACCACTCCAGCGGGACGACAGTGGGCCGCAGCGTCGCCGTACGGGGGATACGCCCCGTGACCCGGCCGCCCTGGAAGGGAGTCGACCGCCCGGCGGGCCCGGTCAGCCGCCCCCGCCCGGGAGCGGGCTCCTCAGGCCCGGACACGGGCGCCTCCAGGGCGACCCGGAGCGTGGCCCGCCGTGCCAGCTCCGTCTCGTCCGTACGCGCCCCGCCACCGGTCGCCGCCACCAGATGCACCCCGAGCCGCTCACCGTCCCGGGCCACGGCTTCCAGCGCCCTTATGACCGAACCGGCGGCCGGACGCCCGGGGGAGCCAAGCGCGGGCGAGAGCAGGGCGTCCAGATCGTCGACGACCACGACGAGCCGGGGCAGCGGAGGACCCGCTTCCGGGCGCGGCCGGGTCGCGGCGGGGCGCAGCCGGATGGTGGAGCTGGAAGGTGCGTCCAGGTCGGCGGCGCCGGGCCCGGCGCCCGACGCGGCGCCGGAGTGCCGGCCCGCGGAGGTGCCCGAGCCGCCCGGGCCGCCTGCCGAGCGCTGGGAGACGACGCGGCCCGACACCTCCTCCCGGGTGTGCCACTCGGCGAAGTCGAGGCGGCCGAGCAACTCCGCCCGCCGCTTCAACTCGGCGGCCAGGGACTGGGCGAACTCCCGCATCCGTACGGGATCGTTGGCGCCCAGGTGCGTGGTGACATGCGGCAGATCCGTGCAGACCTGCAACCCGTCCCCGCGCACGGCCGCACCACCGGTGCCGGTGCCGTCCCGGCCGTCGACGAGCACGATGCCGAGCCGGTCGGGCCGCTCGGCGGCGGCGAGCGACGCGGCGACGGAACGCAGCAGCTCCGTACGCCCACTGCCCGACGGGCCCTCGATCAGCAGATGCGGGCCCTCGGCCGAGAGGTCCACGCCGACGGGCCCGCGCGGCCCGGCCCCGAGCACGGCCGCGGCCCGCCCGCCGAGCGCCTCGGTGTCGTCGGCGGCGTCCGCCCAACGCGCCATCAGCGAGGCCGGGGTCGCCCTCGCCAGGCCCAACTCGTCCAGCAGCCGGGCGGCCTGGGGCAACGGCGCGGACACGCGCGTGTGCCGCTCACCCGCCACACCGTCCGCCCGCAACGGCGCAAGGGCTCGCCCGAACCGCTCGGCCCACGCCATGGACACGGCGTCCACGGCGGCCACCGTGCCATGACCCACCGGACCGCCACCGGACGCGCCGTGCGGCTGTCCGCCGGGCGCCACGCGCAGCAGCCGCAGCGCCGTGGCCACGTCACCGCTGAGCAGCGCGACGGCCCCGCACTCCCGGAACGCGGGCGAGGCCGCACACGCCGCCTCGTACGTCTCCGTCACCGGCGAGGCGGGCGACGCGGCCGGTGTCTCGGCCAGACAGATGACGTGGATCCCGACCTGGGGCCCCTCGGCCGCGAGCCGCGACACGGCCTCCCGCACACCGGCGCCACCGGGGTCACCGTCCACGACGACGACGGTGTGCGGTCCTGGCCACGCCATCTCGGCCGGGGCCTCGTCCTCGGACCGCGCCCAGGAGGGCCGGTGAGCCCTGCCCCGGCCGTCCGTGTCACCGGCCAGGGTGCCGCTGGGCAGCCCCAGGTGGGTGACTCCGCTGTCCCGCCCGGCGGCGTACGGGCCGGGGGCCAGGGCGGCCGCTCCCGAGCCGGTGCCGGCGCCGGAGACGTCGCGGGCGCCGCGGGCCCTGGGGTCGCCTTCTTCGTCGGCGTACCTCCCGGAGCGGGCGTCCGGTCCCTCGTTCGGACCGTCGCTCGGGCCACCGGCGGCCGGGAAGACCCCGCCGTCGTCCGGCGAGCCGCCGCCGAGGTGCGCCCCGCTCCTGCCCGTACCTCCGGCCGAACCGGAGGCGGAGCCGGAACTGGAACCGGATCCGCGGCCCGTCTCGGCCAGTTGGTCCTCCAGGCGGCGGATCAGCTCCTCCGTACGAGCCGTCGCCTGCTCACGGTCGTAGGCGAGGAGGAGGCGGCAGTCCTGGCCGTGGGTGGGGCGCAGGTGCGGGAGCCAGCCGAGCCAGGACCACTCGGCGGTGCGCTCCTCCAGGGAGCGCGAACGGTCCGTGCTGATCAGGGTGATTTCCAGCAGGTCGGGGGAGTGCAGCGCGGCGAGCTGGGCCACCACGGCGCGCGCGAGCCCGGAGAGGCGGCCGCGCGGCCCGGCCAGGCCCAGCGCGCCGACCTCCCGCAACCCGGAGGTCACCGGCACCGCGGGCAGCAGTCCCGAGCCGTCGGGCGCGGTCCGGTCCGCCGTGCCGAGCCGCACGGTGAGCGTCTCCGGGTGGCCGGGCCCGCGCTCCCACAGCCGCGGTCCCGGGCCGAGCGCGGTCAGCAGCAGCGCCGCGGGATCGGGCCACCGCTCCGGCTCGGGCGTGCCCCCGGCCAGGGGCTCGGCGGACTGGGTGCCGTCGTACTCGTACTCGTAGCCGTCGCGCTCGTAGCCGTCGGGTCCGCCGGGTCCGTCGTAATCCGCGTACTCGATGTCGGGATCGTCGCTCCGGCCCCCGGCCAGGCGCCTGGCCCACGCGGAGAGCCCGCCGCGCTTGCGGACCCCGCCCGGCACGGGCGTCCCCCGGAGGGGAGTGCCCTTCCGCTTGCCTTCACCGGTGGCCTCCGTGCCCGCCTCGCCCGGCGCGGCAGCCGCCCCGGAGCCCGCGCTCTCCATCCGCGGCGCCCCGCCCTGTCCCGGCACCACATGCGGCCCCGCGGGACCGTGGCCCTGGGCCCCGGGAGCCCCGCCCTCGGCGGCGCCCCACCCGGCCGTGCCGTAACCGTGGTGCGGCTCGGCGCCGGGCGGTGAGACCTGGGGACGGGACGCGTCCGGGGCGCCCTCCTGGGCTCCGGCACCCCCGTCGCGCGCGTGCGGCACTCTCGCCGCTCCGGTGCCGGCGGAGCCTGCCCGTGGCTCCGACTCCTGTCCCGTACGGCCGGAAGCCGCCGCCTGCCGCCCTCGAAGGGGCTCGTCCGGCGCCGCCGCCACCCGTACGTGGCCCTCGCCGTCCGGCGCGGTCTCCCGTACGGAAGCCGGTTCACCGGCCGGAGCCAGTCGCAGCGCCGACTCGCCGACGCGCAGCAGCGCCCCCGGCGCGAACCGCAGCGGGCGCTCGCCCACGCGTCTGCCGTCCAGCCTCGTGCCGTTCGTGGAGCCCAGGTCCGCGATCGAGACCCGGCCGTCCGACGCGACCGTCACCGCGCAGTGCAGGCGGGAGACGTCCGGGTCGTCCAGCGGCACGTCGGCGTCGCCGGAGCGGCCGATGTCGATCCGGCCGCCGTGCAGCAGATGAACGCCTCCGGCATCGGGCCCGGCGACCACCCGCAGCTGGGCCGCGGCCGCGTCGACATCGGGACCGGGCTCCGTGGGCGCCCCCAGGGACAGCACGGCACCGTCTATGAGAGGTGGCTCACCCAGCGTGCAGCGCTGCGCGTCGAGCCGCTCCGCCCCCGCGTACAGCACCCCGGCCCCCTCGCCCCCGACCGCCGAGGCGAGGCCCGAGGCCACCGCCGCGAGCGCGGTCCCGGCGGGTGCTGTGACCAGCACGTCGCAGGACGCGGAGCGTCCCTCGGGGCGCGTCCCCAGCGGGTCTACGACGGTCAGCCGGATCTGCATCGCCGTCAGCGGTCCCTTCTGTCGCGGGGCCCGCGACGAGGCTGCGCCGCGGTCCCCCACCGCGGATTCCCCCACCGCACACGGGCACATGGGCCAGTACTGCGAGTACGGAAGGCATCCTCGCACCTGCCACTGACAACACGCCCGTCCTCCACCGTCAAGTGATCTTGATTGGTCGGCTCTGCCCGCAAAAGTGCCTGACCAGTGCCCGGTTGAGATCGGTCACGTCAAGGTCCGGCAACCAAACCGCCCAAAGCGAGCGTCTTTTCATCGAACACATACGGGAGCGTCCCACGTAATGCATAGGCAGACAGGGCCGCGGAAACCGGAGGAAGACGACAGCCAGGTGCCGCGTCGGGCGGCACTACAGTGGGTCGGAACCACCCGTAGCCGGGTGGACGGACCAGTCAGGCAAGCAGCAGGGAGCGCATGACGTGCGGCCGGTAGGGAGCAAGTACCTCCTTGAGGAGCCGCTGGGACGCGGCGCCACAGGCACCGTCTGGCGCGCTCGCCAGAGGGAGACCGCGGGAGCGGAGGCGGCCGTACCAGGCCAGCCCGGGGAGACCGTGGCGATCAAGGTCCTCAAGGAGGAGCTCGCCAACGACGCGGACATCGTGATGCGGTTCCTGCGGGAGCGGTCCGTGCTGCTCCGGCTGACCCACCCGAACATCGTCCGGGTCCGGGATCTCGTCGTCGAGGGCGATCTGCTCGCGCTGGTCATGGACATCATCGAAGGGCCCGATCTCCACCGCTACCTGCGTGAGAACGGCCCGTTCTCGCCGGTCGCCGCCGCCCTCCTCACCGCCCAGGTCGCCGACGCGCTCGCCGCCAGCCACGCCGACGGCGTCGTGCACCGCGACCTGAAGCCCGCGAACGTCCTGCTCAAGCAGGACGGCGGCCAGATGCACCCGATGCTGACGGACTTCGGCATCGCCCGGCTCGCCGATTCACCGGGCCTCACGCGGACCCACGAGTTCGTGGGCACGCCCGCGTACGTCGCGCCCGAGTCGGCGGAGGGCCGTCCGCAGACCTCCGCCGTCGACATCTACGGCGCCGGGATCATGCTGTACGAGCTGGTCACCGGCCGCCCGCCGTTCGGTGGCGGGTCGGCTCTCGAAGTCCTCCACCAGCACCTCAGCGCCGAGCCGCGCCGGCCTTCGACGGTGCCCGACCCGTTGTGGACGGTCATCGAGCGCTGCCTGCGCAAGAACCCCGACGAGCGGCCCAGCGCCGAGAACCTCGCACGCGGCCTCCGTACGGTCGCCGCGGGCATCGGAGTGCACGCGAACTCCATGCAGATCGCCGCCGCCGAGGGCGTGGGCGCGCTCCTCGCGCCGGACCCGGCGCCCGCCTTCGTGCCGGGCGACCCCGGCGCCGCCGACCCCACGCAGGTGCTGCCCCAGGGGGCCGGTTCGTACGACCCGAACGGCGCGACCAGCGTCCTGCCGCACACCGGCGCCGGTGCCGCCGACCCCACGTCCGTCCTGCCCCACCGCGGCGCGGCCGATCCGACCGCGGTGATGCCGCCGGTGCCGCCGAACCAGCCTGGGGCGGGACCCGAGGACCCGCACCCCTGGCAGAACCAGCTGCGCGCGGCCCGTGACCGCAACGAGCCGACGCAGGTGCAGTCCTATGCCGACCCGAACGACGACCCGCTGCGGCGCCGCCCGCAGCGCCAGGTCGCACGGCCTCAACGGCAGCCGCAGCCGCAGCCGCCGCCGCAGGCACAGCCGCAGCAGCGGTCCCAGCGGCGTCAGCAGCAACGGCCGCCGCAGAACCAGCCCGGTTACGGCTACCCCCAGGGGCAGCAGCCGCAGCAGTACGCGCCTCAGCACCAGCAGCCTCAGCCGCAGCGGTACGCGCCTCCGCCGCAGCAGCCCCAGCAGCCCGCGCCGCGGCCGCCGCGCGAGCCCCGGGAGCCGCGGCAGCGCAGCGCCAACCCGATGAAGATCCCCGGCCTCGGCTGCCTCAAGGGGTGCCTGTTCACGATCGTCATCCTGTTCGTGGCCAGCTGGCTGATCTGGGAGCTGAGCCCGCTTCAGGAGTGGATCGGGACGACGAAGGGGTACTGGGCGCAGTTGTCCGACTGGTTCAGCACGGTGTCCGGGTGGGTCGAGGATCTGGGTGGCGGGTCCGGCGGTTCCGGACAGTAACTCTTTCCAGGAAGTCTTTTGGGGTGATTGCCCCTTCAAATCCCCAGAGCCGCGGTGCGGTTCTGGGGATTTGTCGACACCTGGGGGGTGATTTCTGCTTCCGAAGCGAAGGTTGGCGCTCTGGGCGCGTAGTTTTGTCGATCGGGGATTCTGGGTTTGCCGACCGGGATCCGCCCGTGGCGGAGCCGCTGAAGAATGCAGCGTCGCGGGAAATGCGCTGGGTCGGCAACACGCATCCGTAGGAGCAGTCTTGGTACGGAAGATCGGTAGCCGGTACACCGCGAACCAGATTCTGGGACGGGGCAGCGCCGGCACGGTGTGGCTGGGCGAGGGACCCGAGGGTCCGGTCGCCATCAAGCTGCTGCGCGAGGACCTCGCGTCCGACCAGGAGCTCGTGGGTCGTTTCGTGCAGGAGCGGACGGCGCTGCTCGGCCTCGACCATCCGCACGTCGTCGCCGTGCGGGACCTCGTGGTCGACGGCAACGATCTCGCGCTGGTCATGGACCTCGTCCGCGGTACGGACCTGCGCACCCGGCTCGACCGGGAGCGCCGCCTCGCGCCCGAGGCGGCCGTCGCGATCGTGGCCGACGTCGCGGACGGGCTCGCCGCCGCGCACGCGGCGGGGGTGGTGCACCGGGATGTGAAGCCGGAGAACGTCCTGCTCGACATGCAGGGGCCGCTCGGGCCGGGGGGCTCGCACCCCGCGCTTCTCACCGACTTCGGGGTGGCCAAGCTCATCGACTCACCGCGGCGGACGCGGGCCACGAAGATCATCGGTACGCCGGACTATCTGGCGCCGGAGATCATCGAGGGGCTGCCTCCGCGGGCGGCCGTCGACATCTACGCGCTGGCGACCGTGCTGTACGAGCTTCTCGCGGGGTTCACGCCGTTCGGTGGGGGGCATCCGGGCGCGGTGCTGCGCCGGCATGTCACCGAGACCGTCGTTCCGCTGCCCGGGATTCCGGAAGAGCTGTGGCAGTTGCTCGTGCAGTGTCTGGCCAAGGCGCCGGCCTCGCGGTTGCGGGCGTCCGAGCTGGGTGAGCGGTTGCGGGAGCAGTTGCCGTTGCTGGCGGGGATGCCGCCGTTGGATGTGGACGAGCCGGACGGGGAGGGGGACGCCGAGGCGGACGCTGCCGACGGTGCCGCTGGCGCCGACGCCGGGTACGAGGAGTCGGCGGAGGATTCGGGTGCGCCGCGGCAGGGGGAGCGGGGGCGGGTTCGGCGGGGGGCTGTTCCGTTGGTGCCCGGGGCTTCGCCGGACTCCAACCGGGATACCCACACGAGCATGCGGGTGCCTGGGCCGGACGAGCTGGCGGGTGGTGCGCGGGGGACGGCCCGGGCGCCGCGGGCCGCGGGGGCGCCGCGGCCGGGGTCGGCGCGGCATCGCGCCTCCGCTCGGCGGCGGCGGGTCACTCTTGGGGTGGCGGCCGTGGCGTTGGTGGCTGCGGCTGGGGTGGGGACGTGGTTGGCGACGGCCGGGGACAATGCGGATGCGACGCCGCGGGATGTGGAGACGTCGGTGCCGGCGTCTCCGTGATGCGGTGTTTGTCTGCGGGTGCGTTGTGGCTGGTCGCGCCCACGCGGCGGAGCCGCACAATGTCACAGCCTCGCGCCCCTGGGTTGGTGGGTGGTGGGGGCGGTGCCGCGACGGGGTATCCGATCGCCGCTCTGGGATATTCAGCTGAAGCTGAGTTGCCGCGGCGATCGGACACCCCGACACGACCCCTCACGCCGGAAGGCCGAGTGCGGGTGGGTGGGGCCTGCGGTGCAGACCCCGACCCGGTCTTTTGTCTTTTAGGGGCGCGGGGAACTGCGCGACCAGCCCCCACCGGCCCGCACCCTACGAACAACCCGACGGGGGTCTGGGGGCGGAGCCTCCAGTTTCGGGAAGGGGTGGGGTGGGGGAAAGGGAACCTGGCTCCGACGGTCGTCGCCCGCCAACCGTCGGAGACTTCTGTGGAGCCGTTACGCTGGGGGCGTGGCAGTCGTCGATGTATCCGAAGAGCTCAAGTCCCTCTCCTCGACCATGGAGTCGATCGAGGCCGTCCTGGACCTCGACAAGCTGAGGGCAGACATCGCCGTGCTCGAGGAGCAGGCGGCGGCGCCGTCCCTGTGGGACGACCCGGAAGTGGCGCAGAAGATCACCAGCAAGCTGAGCCACCTCCAGGCGGAGGTGCGGAAGACCGAGGCGCTCCGCGGGCGTATCGACGATCTGAGCGTGCTCTTCGAGATGGCTGAGGAGGAGGACGACCCGGACACCCGGGCCGAGGCGGAGACCGAGCTCGTCGCTGTCAAGAAGGCGCTGGACGAGATGGAAGTCAGGACGCTGCTGTCGGGGGAGTACGACTCCCGGGAGGCGCTGGTCAACATTCGCGCGGAGGCCGGTGGCGTCGACGCCGCCGACTTCGCCGAGAAGCTGCAGCGCATGTATCTGCGGTGGGCCGAGCAGCGCGGGTTCAAGACGGAGGTCTACGAGACCTCGTACGCGGAAGAGGCCGGCATCAAGTCGACCACCTTCGCCGTCCACTCCCCGTACGCGTACGGCACGCTCTCGGTGGAGCAGGGCACGCACCGGCTGGTGCGGATCTCGCCGTTCGACAACCAGGGACGGCGGCAGACCTCCTTCGCGGGGGTCGAGATCCTGCCCGTCGTCGAGCAGACCGATCACATCGAGATCGACGAGTCCGAGCTGCGGGTGGACGTCTACCGGTCGTCCGGGCCCGGTGGCCAGGGCGTCAACACGACCGACTCCGCGGTCCGGCTGACCCACCTGCCGACCGGCATCGTGGTGTCGTGTCAGAACGAGCGGTCGCAGATCCAGAACAAGGCCTCCGCGATGAACGTCCTGCAGGCCAAGCTGCTCGAGCGGCGGCGGCAGGAGGAGCAGGCCAAGATGGACGCCCTCAAGGGCGACGGCGGCAACTCCTGGGGCAACCAGATGCGTTCGTACGTCCTGCACCCGTACCAGATGGTCAAGGACCTGCGGACCGACTTCGAGGTCGGTAACCCCGAGGCCGTCTTCAATGGCGAGATCGACGGGTTCCTTGAGGCCGGAATTCGCTGGCGCAAGCAGCAGGAGAAGTAAGCGACATTTGCGGACGTCGCTTTGTCGACAGGGCAACTGCCATCCGGTGGGTGGTAGTTGCCCTTTGTGCTGTGCGATGTCTGGGTTTTACATCACACTCACATGACGTCGTGGTGGTCAAATAACCTTGATCTGGACATCGCGGTCGCAACGACCTTGACGTTGCCCAGAAAAGTGGGAAGGGTAACGCGCGGCATGCGTATCTCTGGGGCGCATGTGAACCGGGGGCTTCACTGAGCTTTCCCCGATGTCGTGGCCCCGGACGCTGCTCCACTGACGAATTAGCTACTGGGGGTAGCAACCAGATGACCAAGAAGACGCGGATCCGTGTCGCGCGGATAGCCGCCGGTGCGGTGATCGCCGCTGGTGCTTCGCTGACCGCCGCCGGTGCCGCTTCGGCTCTCGATGTCAATGTCAACGTGGCCGGTGTGAACGTCGGCGCCAGTGTCGACGAGAACGGTGTGTCGGCGGACGTCAGTGCCTCGGCTGACGAGGACTGCCCTGTCGGTATTTGCACGACCGGTGGGACGACCGGTGGGGACACCACGGGTGGGACCACGGGTGGTGACACCACTGGTGGGACGACCGGTGGCGACACGACCGGCGGGACCACGGGTGGCGACACCACGGGTGGGACCACGGGTGGTGACACGACCGGTGGGACGACCGGTGGCGACACCACGGGTGGGACCACGGGCGGTGACACCACGGGTGGGACGACCGGTGGCGACACGACCGGTGGGACCACGGGCGGTGACACCACGGGTGGGACGACCGGTGGCGACACCACGGGTGGGACCACGGGCGGTGACACGACCGGTGGGACGACCGGTGGCGACACGACCGGCGGGACTACGGGTGGCGACACCACGGGTGGGACGACCGGTGGCGACACCACGGGCGGGACCACGGGTGGCGACACCACTGGTGGCACCGACCCCGACGGTGGCAACAGCCCCATCGAGCAGAGTGACGGCAAGGAGAGCCTGACCGACACCGGCTCGGACGCCTCCGACACCTCCGCTCAGGGCACCGGCGGCGAGCTGGCCGAGACGGGTGCCGCCGAGAATGTCACCTTCCTGCTGATCGGCGCCGCCACGATGATCGCCGGCGGTATCGGCTTCCGGATGCTGCCGCGTCTGATGAACGGCCGCGGCGCAGCTGTCTGACGTACGTGAGTAGTGCGTATGTGAGCGAGTGAGCGGGTGAGTGTGCGAGAAGGGCCCGGAGCCAAGCTCCGGGCCCTTCTCGCATGTCCTTTGGCGTACGCCCTCGCGCGTCCGTTCTCGCGGGTTCTACGCGGTCTGGTGGGCCAGCAGGGCCACCGCCGCGATCAGTATGGCGAGCAGTGCGATCAGGGCCATGGGGTTCAGCCCGCCGAAAGGGCCCTCTTGCTGAAGCCGCTGACGGTTCGCGCGGCAGACGGGGCAGCGGCCTTCGTTCACGGGCGCGGCACAGTTCGCGCACACCAGCCGGTCGTACGTCATGCGCTCGCCCTCCTTGCACCGGTTCCATGTACACAACGCTCTCGGGAACGCGAACGTTCCCCCTCCACTGTGCCAGGTTCCTCCGGAAGGTGCGCGGGTTCCTGTGCGGGGGCTGGATAGGGCGCCTCGTGGGGGTGGGTCGGTTCGTTGCGCGGCTGCGGGTTGGTGGGGGCTGGTCGCGCAGTTCCTCGCGCCCCTTGAGGGCTGCGCCCTCATTGGGGCATGCCCTCGTCGGGCGGTACAAAAACGTACAAGCCTTGCTCAACCCTGACTGGTGCCTGCGCTCGCGTGCCCAGGTCGCGTATGGTCACGCACACCTACCCCCGACGGCCTGTGGTGCATCCGTGATCCGATTCGACAACGTGTCCAAGGTCTACCCGAAGCAGACCCGCCCCGCTCTCAGGGATGTCTCCCTGGAGGTCGAGCGAGGTGAGTTCGTGTTCCTGGTGGGGTCCTCCGGCTCCGGAAAGTCCACCTTCCTGCGGCTGATCCTCCGCGAGGAGCGGACCAGCCACGGTCAGGTGCACGTCCTGGGCAAGGACCTCGCGCGCCTCTCCAACTGGAAGGTGCCGCAGATGCGCCGCCAGCTGGGGACGGTGTTCCAGGACTTCCGGCTGCTGCCGAACAAGACGGTCGCCGAGAACGTCGCCTTCGCGCAGGAGGTCATCGGCAAGTCCCGCGGCGAGATCCGCAAGTCCGTGCCCCAGGTGCTCGACCTCGTCGGGCTCGGCGGCAAGGAGGACCGGATGCCCGGTGAGCTGTCCGGTGGTGAGCAGCAGCGCGTCGCCATCGCGCGGGCCTTCGTCAACCGGCCGAAGCTCCTCATCGCCGACGAGCCGACCGGAAACCTCGACCCGCAGACCTCCGTCGGCATCATGAAGCTGCTCGACCGCATCAACCGGACGGGCACCACGGTGTTGATGGCGACCCACGACCAGAACATCGTGGACCAGATGCGCAAGCGCGTCATCGAGCTGGAGCAGGGCCGACTCGTCCGCGACCAGGTGCGCGGCGTCTACGGCTACCAGCACTGACGACGACGGTTCACGGAAAGGCTTAGCAGACGCATGCGCGCCCAGTTCGTTCTGTCGGAGATCGGTGTCGGTCTCCGTCGCAATCTGACGATGACCTTCGCGGTCGTCGTCTCGGTCGCCCTCTCCCTCGCCCTGTTCGGCGGTTCGCTCCTGATGAGCGACCAGGTGAGCACGATGAAGGGCTACTGGTACGACAAGGTCAACGTCTCGATCTTCCTCTGCAACAAGAGCGACGCGGAGTCCGACCCCAACTGCGCCAAGGGAGCGGTCACCACCGAGCAGAAGGAGCAGATCCAGACCGACCTGGACAAGATGCCGGTCGTCGACAACGTCACGCATGAGTCCAGCGACGAGGCCTACAAGCACTACAAGGAGCAGTTCGGCGACTCCCCGCTGGCCGCCTCGCTCACGCCGGACCAGATGCAGGAGTCCTTCCGCGTCAAGCTGAAGGACCCGGAGAAGTACCAGGTCATCGCGACCGCCTTCGACGGCCGTGACGGCGTGCAGTCGGTGCAGGACCAGAAGGGCATCCTGGACAACCTCTTCGAGCTGCTCAACGGCATGAACTGGGCCGCCCGCGCGGTGATGGCGATGATGCTCGTCGTCGCGCTGATGCTGATCGTCAACACGGTGCGCGTCTCGGCGTTCAGCCGTCGGCGTGAGACCGGGATCATGCGCCTGGTGGGCGCCTCCGGGTTCTACATCCAGGCGCCGTTCATCATGGAGGCCGCCGTCGCGGGACTGATCGGCGGTGGGGTGGCCTGCGGATTCCTGGTGGTCGCCCGGTACTTCATCATCGATCACGGGCTGGCTCTGTCCGAGAAGCTGAATCTGATCAACTTCATCGGCTGGGACGCCGTTCTCACCAAGCTGCCGCTCATCCTCGCCACGAGTCTGCTGATGCCCGCGCTCGCCGCGTTCTTCGCGTTGCGCAAGTATCTGAAGGTGTGACGCACGCCAATCGGGCCGTACCGGCAACCGCCGGTACGGCCCTTCGCGTTGTCCTAGACTCACCGGCATGTCAGGCCGAGACCTGTTCTGTCAGCCCCGCCGCTTCGGCCGCGGGGCGGCCCTGACGTTGGTCTTCGCGAGTGTCCTCGCGGCGGGTGCCGCGACCGGCTCGTTCGAGGACTCCGGCCGGAAACCCGCCCCTCCGTCGGGCCGGTCCGCCCAGGCCGGCCACGAGGAGGACGTCGCCGACGCCGCCGCCGAGGCCATGGCCGACGGAAAGTCCCCGGTGGAGGCCGCCGAGCGGGCCGTCAGCCGCAGCGGCGACCGCTGGGGCGCCGTCTACTCCCCGGGCGAGTACGAGGAGTTCGAGGAAGCCCTCGACGGCCAGTACACCGGCGTCGGCCTCTGGGCCCGGCGCGAGCGCGACGGACGGATCGAGGTGACCCGGGTGCAGTCCGGCTCGCCCGCGCAGGCCGCCGGGATCCGCGAGGGCGACCGGCTGCGCAGCGTCGACGGCCGCCGGGTCGACGGCAGGCCCGTCACCGAGGTCGTCTCCTTACTGCGGGGCGACGCCACCGACGCGTCCGCGGGCACCGCCGTCGCGCTCGGCCTGGAGCGCGGCACGCGCGCGTGGAGCGAGACCCTGCACCGCGCGCAGCTGTCCACGGACTCCGTGACCGTGCGCGAGCTCCCCGACGGCATCACCGTGATCAAGGTCGCCTCCTTCACCAAGGGCTCCGGCGACCTCGTACGGTCCGCGGTGGCCCAGGCGCCCGCGGGCACCGGGATCGTCCTCGACCTGCGCGGCAACTCGGGCGGCCTGGTCACCGAAGCCGTCACCGCCGCCTCCGCCTTCCTGGACGGCGGCCTTGTGGCGACTTACGACGTGAACGGCGACCAGCGGGCCCTGCACGCCGATCCCGGCGGCGACACCTCCAGACCCGTGGTCGCGCTCGTCGACGGCGGCACGATGAGCGCGGCCGAGCTCCTCACGGGCGCCCTGCAGGACCGCGGCCGCGCGGTCGTCGTGGGCTCCAGGACCTTCGGCAAGGGCTCGGTCCAGATGCCGAGCAGACTGCCCGACGGCTCGGTCGCCGAGTTGACCGTCGGCCACTACCGCACTCCCTCCGGCCGCAGCGTGGACGGCCGTGGCATCACCCCCGACCTGGAGGTCGAGGAGAGCGCCCTGGAGCGGGCCGAGACCGTACTGAGCGGACTCGGGGCCCCCTCGTCGCCGACCTCGTAATCGGCTTTCCCTCGGACCCCCCTCTAGTGCGAAAATGGCCAGCACTATGAGCAAGGGCATGTACGTACCGAAAGAGTCCCAGCCGAAGCAGGGCGGGGGAGCCTCCGGCAAGGTCAAGGACGGCAAGCGCAAGATCGTCGCGCAGAACAAGAAGGCGCGGCACGACTACGCGATCATCGACACCTACGAGGCCGGACTCGTACTCACCGGCACAGAGGTGAAGTCGCTGCGCCAGGGCCGCGCCTCGCTGGCCGACGGGTTCGTCCAGATCGACGGGGACGAGGCGTGGCTGCACAACGCCCACATCCCCGAGTACAGCCAGGGCAGCTGGACCAACCACACCGCGCGCCGCAAGCGCAAGCTGCTCCTGCACCGCGAGGAGATCGACAAGCTGGCGTCGAAGTCCGAGGAGACGGGGCACACGATCGTGCCGCTCGTCCTGTACTTCAAGGACGGTCGCGCCAAGGCCGAGATCGCGCTCGCCCGGGGCAAGAAGGAGTACGACAAGCGGCAGACCCTGCGGGAGAAGCAGGACCGGCGGGAGTCGGACCGGGCGATCGCGGCCGCCAAGAGGAAGCAGCGGGGTGAGTAGGCGGGCAGCCGCCGGGAAGTAGTCGCCGAGAAGTAGCCGCCGGGAATACGGTGGCATCGGCGTGCGTTGGTCACGTACGATGGCGTCAGTGCCCCACCGAGGGTGCGTGGGTCGAAAGGCCCGGCTTGAAAACACAACATGGGGATGATCGGTTTCGACAGCGGCTGTCGAAGCAGGGGAAGCGAGCCGAGGAAGCGGCAATGATCTCGTTAACCATATGTCGCAACCAATAATCGCCAATTCCAAGAGCGATTCCCAGTCCTTCGCCCTCGCTGCCTAATAAGCAGTGAGTGAAGGACCCTTAATGGGTGTCAGCCCGGGAGTGTTCCCGACCCGGATCCTGGCATAATCTAGGGAACTAAACCATCGGACCCGGTCACGGGGTGCGATTGGGAAATCAAACAGTGACTGAGCCCGTCGGAGACTTGTTCGCGAGATCTCCGGGGCTGAGAAAATCGTAGCGAACTGCGCTCGGAGAAGCCCTGATTCTGCACCGTTGGACGCGGGTTCGATTCCCGCCATCTCCACAATTCCCATGTGAGGCCGAGGCCCCGCTGTTGATGCAGCGGGGCCTTTGTCGTGTCTACGGCCCACCGGTACGCTCGGGCAATCGTGGGGACTCGGTGAGCGGCTCGCAGGCGTACTGTCCATGCGGCGCTTCGTCGGGGATGCTCCTGTGACATGAGCAGACCCGTCAGTAAACCCGTGAGAAGAACCGCGAAGCGTTCCGGGGAGCGCGTCAACTCCCGTACGCACCGGTGGATCTGGCCTGTCGTGATCGGGATCGCGGCGGCCGGGCTCAGTTGGAGCGCGCCGGCCGGGGCGGACTCCGACAACAGTGGGCTGCCGGAGGCCATCGACACGATCCTCGGGGACAGCCGGATGGAGGGCGGGGTCGCGAGCGTCGTGGTCGCCGACGCCGCGAGCGGCGACGTGCTGTACCAGCGGCAGCCCACCACGCGGCTGATGCCCGCCTCCAACACCAAACTGCCCACCTCGGCCGCGGCGATGGAAATCCTCGGCCCCGACCACACGTTCACGACGGATGTCCTGGCGACCGGCAGTCGCAAGGGCTCCGTCCTGAACGGCGATCTGTATCTGCGCGGCACCGGCGACCCGACGGCGCTCGCCAAGGACTACGACGGACTGGCCGCCGACCTGGCCGCGTCGGGCGTCACCCGCGTCAACGGGCGGCTCCTCGCCGACGACACCCGCTTCGACAGCGTGCGGCTGGGCCGGTCCTGGGCCGCGGACGACGAGTCCGCGTACTACTCGGCGCAGATCAGCGCGTTGAGCGTCGCGCCCGACACCGACTACGACACCGGGTCGGTGATCGTCGAGGTCGCGCCGGGCTCGGCGGCGGGGGAGAAGCCCGTCGTCACCGTCACCCCGAAGACGAAGTACGTGGACATCGACGTGCGGGCCACCACCGTCGCCGCGGGCGGGGCGGACGATCTCACCGTCGAGCGGGAGCACGGCACCAACACGATCACCGTCAGCGGTACGACGCCGGTCGGCGGCTCCGGGGCCAAGGAGTGGGTCGCCGTGTGGGAGCCCACCGGGTACGCGGCCGCCGTGTTCCGGGACGCGCTCGCCGCGCACGGGGTGAAGGTCACCGGGCCGACGCGGCTCGGGCGCGGCACGCCGGACAGCGCGCGGCGGCTCGCCTCGCACGACTCCATGCCGCTGAAGGACCTGCTGATCCCGTTCATGAAGCTGTCAAACAACATGCACGCGGAGGTGCTGACCAAGGCCATGGGGTACAAGGTCTCGGGGTCCGGGACCTGGGGCGCCGGGCTCGCCGCCGTCAGCGGCTATCTGAAGGGCGTCGGCGTCGACACGGGCAAGCTGCGGCAGGCGGACGGGTCCGGTCTCTCGCGGATGAACAACATCCCCGCCGGGCAGTTCACCAAGCTGCTGCTCGCCGTGCGGGGCGAGCCCTGGTACGCCGACTGGTACCGGTCCCTGCCGGTGGCCTGCGGTCCGGACCGGTTCGTGGGCGGGACGCTGCGCACCAGGATGTGCGGGACGCCCGCCGCGCTCAACGCCCGTGCCAAGACAGGGTCGTTGACTGGCGCTTCGGGGCTCTCCGGGTACGTCACGGATGCCGGTGGGCGCGAGCTCGTCTACAGCATCGTGCTCAACAACTACCTGGCGTCGTCCGTGAAGCCGTTGGAGGACGCGATCGTGGTGACGCTGGCGAAGTCCACGGCGGACAAGGCGGTCCTCGTGAAGCCGGTGAGCACGCGCGGCGCCGAGCGGGCCGGGGCCGGGGATCTGGAGTGCTCGTGGCGCAAGCCGGCGGAGTGCTGAGCGACTGCTGAGCGAGCACTGAGGTGAGGTGTGGCCCAGGGCGCCCTTTCGGCGCCCTGGGCCGCTGTTCTGTCATGCCGCTGTTCTGTTATGCCGTTATGTCGTTGCGCAGGTCAGCGCAGGTCAGCGCAGGGAGAAGGTCGACAGGCGCAGGCCCTCGCTCAGTACGAGGTACACGTCCTGGCGGCCCTTCGCGGCGGCCGACAGAGAGGCGTTCACCGTCTCGTACGTGTACACCGACCCCGTTCCGGACGCCTTCGCCGTGCCGACGAGCGGGCCGGTCGGTGAGCCGAGCCGTATCTCGACCTGGCCGGCGGCCCCGGCCACCCGCGCGCTGAACTTCGCGGCACCGGAGCCCAGTTGGGCATCGGCGAATTCGAGCCAGGACCCGTTCGCCGTGGAACCCGCCGCGGTGCCGCGGACCTTGGACTCGTCGACCAGTCGCACACCCTGGTAGTCGTCGAAGTTCTCGGCCCGCGTCGGGTGCGAGAGATCCCGGGCCGGAATCGTCTCGCCGCGCACCTTCAGGGACGTACGGGAGCGGATGTCCTCGGAGGACGCGCCCACGAGGACGTCGTAAGTGCCGCTCTCCACCACCCACTTGGAGCGGGTGACGTCCCAGTGCGCCAGGTCCTTCGGCGTGAGCCCCAGTTTGACGGTCTTCGTCTGGCCCGGCTTGAGCGAGACCCGCTGGAAGGCCTCCAGTTGCTTCAGCGGTTGCTTGTCGCGGGATACGCGCTGGTGGGTGTAGAGCTGCACGACCTCGTCGCCAGCGCGCTTGCCGGTGTTGGTGACGGCGACCTCGTATCCGCCGTCGAAGCGCTTCAACTTCCCGTACCGGAAGGAGGAGTACGAGAGTCCGTAGCCGAACTCGTAGAGCGGGTCGCCCTTGAAGTACTGGTACGTGCGGTCGTGCTTGATGTTGTCGTATTCGAGGATGGAGGGGAGGTCGGCCTCCGACTCGTACCAGGTCTGGGTGAGCCGTCCTGCCGGGTTCACGTCGCCGAAGAGGATGTCGGCGAGGGCGTTGCCGGTCTCCTGGCCCGCGTGGGTGGTCCAGAGGAGGGCCGGGACCTCCTTCTGGAGGGCACCGAGGGTGGTCGGGTAGCTGTTCTCGACGACCACGACCGTCTTCGGGTTGGCCGCGCGCACCGCCTTGACCAGGGCTTCCTGGGACGGTGCCAGGCTCATGTCCTCGCGGTCGTCGTTCTCGCGGCCGTTGATCGCCGGCATGGACCCGACCACCACGACCGCCGCGTCCTTGCCCTTCACCGCCGCCACGGCCTCCGCGGTGCCGCTGCGGACGACGTCCTTGGTGTAGTGCGCGGCCTCGGCCTTGGTGACGAGACCGAGTGCGCCGTCTTCGCCGGTCGGGCCGAGGTAGACCGGGTTCGACCACCAGGGCTCCCGGGTCTCGTAGCCCGCGTAGCGGAGCAGGTACGTGCCGTCGGGCTGCTCCTCCAGCGCGAACTGCTGCTGGACGAACCAACCGTTCGGCTGGGCCTGGTCGTTGACGAAGTTCGACCAGTTGTAGCCGACGTACTTGCCGTTCGCGGCGGAGCGGAGGGTGACGATGCCGGCGCCCCAGTCGAAGACGTCGAACTGGGCGGCCGCCGCGTCGGACGAGGTGGCACTCTCCTGCAGGGCCTCCCCGTCGGCGTCCGTGCCCGCCGTCACGTACTCCCCGGTCTCCGCGTTCTTGAGCGCGATCCGGTCCACGCCTTCGTTGCTGGTCACGGGCGTGCCGAGCCGGTCGGAGATGCCCTCGGCGGGCGTGACGGCGTACGGGAGTGTGCCCGAGTACCAGTCGGTGTAGAGGGTGTCGGCGAGCGGGCCGACGACCGCCACGTCCTGGGACGCGGAGGCCTTCAGGGGCAGGGTGCCGCCCGAGTTCTTCAGCAGCACCGCCGCGTCGGCCGCGGCCTTCCGGGCCAGCTTCTGATGGGCCGGGCTGTTGATGACGGACTTGTCGATGGACCCGTACTTTCCGCCGCCCGGGTCGAACTCGCCCAACCTGACCCGGACGTTCAGGATGTGACCGGCCGCCTTGTCGACGTCCGACTCCTTCAACAGGCCTGTGGAGACAGCGGACTTGACGGCGGTGGTGGTCGGAACGGAGTTCGCGTCGTCCGTCGTGAAGCTGTCGATGCCCGCCTTCAGCGTGGCCGCGTTCCCCTCGGGCAGGGTGTCGTAGTACTTCTGACTGCCGGTGCCGATCAGGTTGTTGGGCGCGTAGGCGTCGGTGACGTTCAGGAGGTCGTGGGAGGTCCAGGTGCGCACCTCGTCCAGGGCCGGATTGACCGTCGCCGGGCGGCCGTTGACCAGGTTGTACGAGGACATCACGCCGGTCGCCGCGTCCGCCTCGATCGCCGGTTTGAAGGCCTGCTCCTCGTACTCCTTCAGGACCCGTGGGCGCAGGTCGGACGAGGTGGTGGTGCGGTCGGCCTCGTTGTTGTTGCCGAGGAAGTGCTTGAGCGTGGGCGCCGTCTTGAGGTGGTCGGGGTCGCCGCCGGTCAGGCCGGTGCCGTACGCGATCGCCATCGAGCTCGTGAGGAACGGGTCCTCGGAGTAGCCCTCCTCGTTGCGGCCCCAGCGCGGGTCGCGCAGCGGATTGACCACGGGCGCCCACAGGTTGAGGCCCCAGCCGGCCGGGCGCTCCTGCTGGAAGCCGCGCGCCTCGTCGCCGACCGCCGAGCCGATCTGCTTCAGCAGGGCCGGGTTCCAGGTCGACGCGAGCCCCACGGCCTGCGGGAAGACGGTGGTCTCGCCGAGCCAGGCGACCCCGTGCAGGGCCTCGGTGCCGGTCTTGAACGACTGGATGCCGAGGCGGGGGATCGCGGGCTGGTGCTGGTGGAGCAGGGAGATCTTCTCGTCGAGGGTCAGGCGGGAGAGGAGGTCGTCCACCCGCCTGTCCACGGCCAGGCGCGGGTCGCGGAAGGGGTACGAGGGCTCGTCGGCCCCCGCCGGTACGGTGGCGCCGAGGCCGGCGATCAGGGCCAGCGCCAGGACGAGCGTGGTTCTCGGGCTTCTCAGCCGTCCCGGGTTCCTCAGCCGTCCCGGGTTTCTCAGTCGGCTCGGGTCTCTCGGTCGGTTCGGTCTTCTCCCGCTCTTCTTGCCTGTCATGTCACGGCTCCTTCGGTTAGGGCCTTGCATGGTCAGGGGCGTGGCATCGTGCTCGCCCGCACGGTCAGCCGCGGCGGCAGCAGCGTGGCCTCCGGTACGGTCGCCGCGCCGCCCAGCTTCTTCATCAGCAGCTCCACCGCCCCGGCGCCCACTTCGGCGGCCGGTATGGCGATCGAGGTGACGGGGACGCGGGCGCGCTCGGCGACCTCGTCCGGACAGATCGCCGTGACCGACAGGTCACCCGGGACCCGTAGACCGAGCCCCTCGAACGCGTCGATCAGCGGCTCCAGGATCGGCTCGTTGTGCACCACGACACCGGTCAACGCGGGCCGCTCCCGCAGGAGTTGCTCGGCGACCTGGCGGGCCGCCGCGGGCGCCGCCTCGCACGGGTGGACCGAGGAGGACAGCCCGTTCCGGTGGGCCGCGGCGGTGAAGCCCTGGACCACGCGCTGGGCGAACCCGGTCTCGCGTACGTACACCTCGGGCGGTGACCCGACGAGCCCGATCACCCGGTGACCGAGCCCGGCCAGATGCTCGACGCACAGCTCGCCCGCCGCCCTGAAGTCCAGGTCTATGCAGGTCAGCCCCTCGGGCTCCTGGGGGAACCCGATCATCACCGAGGGCCGGTCCAGCGCGCGCAGCAACGGCAGCCGGGGGTCGTGGAGCTGGACGTCCATCACGATCAGCGCGTCGACCAGCGCGGTGTCCGCGACCCGCCGCAGCCCCGCGTCACCCTCCTCCTGCGTCAGCAGCAGCACGTCGTGGTCGTACCGACGGGCGGCGGTCACCACGGACACCGCGAACTGCATGACGACCGGTACGTGGATGCCGGCCCGTAAGGGGATCACCAGCGCCAGCACGTTCGACCTGCTGCTCGCCAGGGCGCGGGCCCCGGCGTGCGGGCGGTAGCCGAGCTGGTGGATGGACTCCTCGATGCGCTGCCGGGTCTCCTCGGAGATCGGGCGCTTGCCGCTGAGCGCGTACGAGACGGTGCTGGGGGAGACCCCGGCATGCCGTGCCACATCGGTGATCTTGACCATCAGCCCAGCTCCACCGTCAGGAATCCGGTGCCGGCCTTCGCCCGCACCTCACGCCCGCCCGAGGCCAGTCCCCAGGGTGCCGAGGGATCGCTGCAGGAAGCCCGCAGCGTGTCCCCTTCGCGGACGACGGTGAAGGTCACGTCGCCCACCGGCACGGTCACCTGGGCGCCGTGATCGAGCCCGTACGCGTGCAGGGTGACCCCGTCGGCGTACGCGTAGTCGGGTCGGTCGTCCACGGCGCCCACCGGGATCACCGCACCCGGCCTGACGAGCAGCGGCACGCTGGAGAAGCCGTGCTTCTCGCGCACCCAGCGCGGCCCGGTGACCGGCTCCCCGCTCAGCAGGTGGGTCCAGGTGCCCTCGGGGACGTAGTACGAGACGTCTCCCTCGTCGGAGAACACGGGCGCGACCAGCAGATCGGGGCCGAGCATGTACTGCCGCTCCAGATGCGCGCACCCGGGGTCGTCCGGGAACTCCAGGACCATCGCGCGCATCATCGGCACGCCCTCGGCGTGCGCGGTGCGGGCGGCCTCGTACAGGTAGGGCATGAGGCGCAGCTTCAGCTTGGTGAAGAGACGCAGGACGTCCACGGCCTCCTCGTCGAAGAGCCACGGCACGCGGTAGGAGGAGCTGCCGTGCAGCCTGCTGTGCGAGGACAGCAGGCCGAAGGCGATCCACCGTTTGAAGAGGGCGGGCGTCGGCGTGCCCTCGAAGCCGCCGATGTCGTGGCTCCAGTAGCCGAAGCCGGACAGGCCGAGGGAGAGCCCGCCGCGCAGCGACTCGGCCATCGACTCGTACGTCGCCTCGCAGTCGCCGCCCCAGTGCACCGGGAACTTCTGGCTGCCGGCGGTCGCCGAGCGGGCGAACACGACGGCCTCCTCCTCGCCGCGGTGCTTGCGCAGCACGTCGAAGACCGTGCGGTTGTACAGGTACGTGTAGTAGTTGTGCATCCGCTCGGGGTCGCCGCCGTCCGCGTACGCGACGTCGACCGGGACCCGCTCCCCGAAGTCGGTCTTGAAGCAGTCGACGCCCTGCGCGAGCAGCGCCTCCAGCTTCGACGCGTACCAGTCGCGGGCCGCCTCGCTGGTGAAGTCGACCAGCGCCATCCCCGGCTGCCACAGGTCCCACTGCCAGACACCGCCGTCCGGCCGCTTCAGCAGATGCCCGAGGGCCTTGCCCTCCGCGAAGAGGGGCGAGCGCTGCGCGATGTACGGGTTGATCCACACGGAGATGTGCAGCCCGCGGTCCTTGAGGCGGGCCAGCATCCCCTCCGGGTCGGGGAAGACCCGCGGATCCCACTCGAAGTCGCACCAGTTGAACTCCCGCATCCAGAAGCAGTCGAAGTGGAAGACGGAGAGCGGGAGTTCGCGTTCCTTCATGCCGTCGATGAAGGAGCTGACGGTGGTCTCGTCGTACGAGGTGGTGAAGGACGTGGACAGCCACAGCCCGAACGACCAGGCGGGCGGCAGCGCCGGGCGGCCGGTGAGTGCCGTGTACTTGCGCAGGATGTCCTTCGGGGTCGGCCCGTAGATGACGTAGTACGTCAACTGCTGTGTCTCGGCGCTGAACTGAACCCTGGACACCGCCTCCGAGCCGACCTCGAACGACACCCGGCCCGGATGGTCGACGAAGACGCCGTAGCCCGCGTCCGTCAGATAGAACGGCACGTTCTTGTACGCCTGTTCGGTGGCCGTGCCGCCGTCGGCGTTCCACATGTCGACGACCTGGCCGTTCTTGACCAGCGGTCCGAAACGCTCGCCGAGCCCGAAGACCTGTGTGCCCACACCGAGGTTCAGCTGCTCGCGCAGATAGTGGCCGCCGGTGCCGGCGTCCCGCATGATGCCCATGCCCTTGGGGCCGCTGGAGGTGAGGGTGCGGCCGTCCGCGAGGAAGTCGACGTGCCAGGGGCCGGTGCGGCTCACCCTGACGGACAGGGCGCCCGCGGTGAGGGTCGCGGACTCCTCGTCGTACCCGGTGTGCGCCGTGAACTCCTCTTTGGTCAGCTCGAATTGAGGGCCGTTCGCCTCCTCGCCGTCGAAGTGCGTGAACGTGACGCCGATGACGTCCGGCATCGGCGCGTGTGCGCTGATCGTCACGACCGGTCCCTTCAGCAGGTCGCCGCGGTGGCGGATGGGCTGGGTCGGCGCATGGATCTCCAGGACGCCGGGCCCGTCGGTCACATCGAGGACCTCGACCGGGTGGGCTGCGGTCACGCCCTCGCGCAGCAGCCAGTAGCCATCGGTGAACTTCACTCCCGTACCCCTTACTCGACTACCGCTACTTGACTGTCACTACTTGACGGCACCCACGGCGATGCCGCGGGTGAGGGTCCGCTGGAAGACGAGGAAGAAGACGATGGCGGGCAGCACGCCGAGGAGGGCGGCCGCGTTCGTCATCGTGGCGTCCATCAGGCGCTGGCCCTGGAGCACGCCGAGCGCCACCGACACGGTCTGGTTGTCGTTGGAGATCAGCATGACCAGCGGCAGCAGGAACTCGTTCCAGGTCCAGATGAAGAAGAAGACGAGCAGCACGCCGATGGTCGGGCGGCTGACCGGGACCACGATCCGCCACAGCACCTGCCACTTGTTGGCCCCGTCGATCCGCGCGGCCTCGATGATCTCGCGCGGGAACTGGCCGAGGACGGACGAGAGGAGGTACGTGCCGAAGGCGGCCTGGATCACGGTGAAGACGATGATCACGCTCAACCTGGTGTCGTACAGGCCGGCTTCCTTGCTCAGGTAGTAGACCGGGTAGACCAGTGCCTCCTGCGGCAGCATGTTCGCAAGCACGAAGAAGGCGAGCACCCAGGTGCGGCCCTTGATGCGGCCGATGCCGATCGCGTAAGCGTTGAGCACGGACAGCACGACGGCCAGCAGGGCCACACTGCCGCTGATCAGTACGGAGTTGATCAGCTTCTGCCCGAAGTCGACGCGCTCCCAGAAGTCCTTCAGACCGTCCAGGTAGAGCCCCTCGGGGAGGCTGAGCGGGCCGTTCGCCGAGTACTCGGCGGGCGACTTCACCGCGTTGACCGCGACGATCAGGAAGGGCAGGACCATGAACAGGGCCCCGATGATCAGGGCGACGAGGACGGGATAGCGGCGTAGGGCGGTCATCTGCGGATCCCTTCCTCGGCGTCCTCGGCACGCGTCTGGAGCTTGAGGCCGAGCACGGCGAGCGCCAGGATGATCACGGTCAGCACGGTCGAGATCGCGGCCCCGTAACCGACCTGGGTCTTCTCGAAGAAGGTGGTGAAGGAGAAGTACGAGGGGACGTTGGTCGCCCCGCCCGGGCCGCCCTTCGTGAGGACGTACACCGCGCCGAAGACCTTGAGCGCGGCGATCGTGCACCAGAGGAGGACGACGTAGATCTCGGGCCGGATCTGGGGGAGGGTGACGTGCCAGAACCTCCGCCACCAGCCGGCGCCGTCCAGCTCGGCGGCCTCGTACAGCTGCGGATCGACGCGTTGCAGCCCCGCCATGAAGATGACGAGGGGGAAGCCGAGCTGCACCCACACCATCACGCCCATCACGCTGTAGAGCGCGATGTCGGGGTCGCCGAGCCAGTCCTGCTGGAGGCTGCCGAGCCCGATGGCCTTGAGGAGCTCGTTCAGGGAGCCGTTCTCGGGCGCGAGGATCCAGCTCCACACGATGCCCGCGACCGCGATGGGCAGCACCTGCGGGAGATAGAAGCAGGCGCGCAGCACGGCGGCCGTCTTCGTGCCGAAGTGCTTGCCGACGAAGTCGAACAGGGCGGCCGCGAGGACCAGGCCGAGCGTCGTCGGCACCAGCGCCATCGCCAGGACCATGAAGAGGCTGTGCCGGAAGGACGCCCAGAACTCCGAATCACCCATCAGCTCCCGGTAGTTGGCGAGCCCGGTCCACTTCGGGGTGCCGACGCCCTGCCAGTCGGTGAAGCTCACGCCCGTGTTCATCAGGAACGGCACGATGATGATCGTGAAGAAGGCGAGGATGCCGGGCAGCAGGAACAGGGTGTACGAGTCGCGGGGGCGGCGCGGGCTCTTCGCGTGCTCGGGCTTTTTGGTGACCCGGCCGCCCCGTTCGACGGTGACCGTCATGTCTTCGGTACGCCCTTGTCGTACGCCTCCTGCACGGCGTCGAGGTAGGCGTCCGGCTTCGCGCTCCCCGTCATCAGCTTCTGCGTCTCGGAGACGAGGACGTCGTAGAAGCCGGGAACGGGCCAGTCGGGATAGAAGGCCAGTCCGTCCCGCTCGGAGAGCGTGTTGAAGTCGGCGATGAGCGCCTTGGACCGCGGGTCGGTGATGGCGGCGGGGTCGGCCGCCACCGGGACTCCGCCCTTGTTGCCCAGCATGTTCTGGATCTTCTTCGACATGGTGATGTCGATGAAGTCGTACGCCAGCTCCTTGTTCTTGGCGCCCTTGGGGACGACCCAGAGGTTGCCGCCGGAGCCGAGGGTCATGTCCGAGTCGGGCCAGAGGGCGGTGCCCCAGTCGAACTTGTTCTCCGCGGCGAACCGGCCGTACCACCAGCTGCCGGAGAACAGGATCGGGCTCTTGCCCTGGATGAAGGAGACTCCGGCGTCCTCCGCCTTCGTACTCGTGGAGTCCTTGCTGATGTAGCCCTTCTTCACCCAGTCCGTGAAGGTCTCGGCGCCGTACGTCCAGGCGGCGTCGTGGAAGTCGGTCTTGCCCTTGTAGAGCTCGTACGAGTCCACCCAGGCGCGGTCGGCCTTCGACAGCGCCAGCTGGTACAGGTACTGGTGGGCCATGTACTCGGCGCCCGCGTTGGCCAGCGGGGTGACGCCCGCGTCGACGAACTTGTCCATGGCGGCGGTGAGTTCGGCGAACGTGGTGGGTTCCGGGACCTTGTGCTTCTTGAACAGGTCCTTGTTGTAGAACACCATCGTGTACTCGGCGTAGTTGGGGATTCCGAACCACTTCCCGGAACCCATCACGCCGTTGGTGTCGTACTGGCTGGTGGTCCGCACCCCGGAGCTGAGCTTCTTGTCCCAGCCGCGCTTGGTGGCCTCGGCGGTCAGATCGGTGAGAAGCCCCTGCTTGGAGAGCAGACCGGCCGTCGCGTTGCCCTTGTTGTACTCCATGAGGTCGGGCGCGTCGCCCGAGTTGAGGACCATCGGGGCGGTCTTCTGGATCTGTTCGAAGCCCTTCTCCTCGAACTTCACCTCGACGCCCGGATGCGTCTTCTCGAACTCCTTGATGGCCGCGTTCCAGGCCACGCCCATCGCGCTGTCCGGACCCTCGTAGTGCCACAGCTTCAGCGTCTTGCCGTCTGATCCACCGCTGTCCGAGTCGCCGCAGGAGGCCAGGAGCAGCGTTCCGCTCAGGGCGGCCGCCGCCATCGCCGTCGCACGCCTTCGTGCCGTCAACATCCAGTGCCTCCATGGGAGTCGGATGGCTCGCTGTCCCGGTGAGTCATGCTTGTCACGCTCACCGGCCGTGCTCGTCACGCTCGCCGTGGGGGTCGTCACGCGGTGTTCATCGAATCGTTTCGATGCGCGACGTCGAAGCGCTTCGACGAGCGAAGGTATGTGGGGGCTGTGAGTGCGTCAATGGGGTGCGTCGGAATTGAGGTGAACGTTCGATGGGTCGAACAGTTCACCGAGTTGCCGGGCGCACTGTCGCGAGGGCGATCAGCAGGGCCGTCGCGGCCGCGGTGACCGGGACACCGTAACCGGCGGCGGCCGACACGTGTTCCACGACCCACCCGCCGAGGGCCGACCCGCAGGCGATCCCGCCCAGCAGGCCCGTCACCGCCAGCGTCATGCCTTCGTTCAGCCGGCCCTCGGGCGTGCGGCGCTGGAGGAGCGTCATACCGGTGACCATCGTCGGCGCCGTGGCCATCCCGGCGAGGAGCAGGGCGAGGGCGAGGACCAGGAGGTCGCCGGTGAGCGTGGCGGCGAGGAGGGGCAGCGACATGAGGGGTGCCATGGCGGTGACACCCAGAAGGTATCTCCGCTCCGCGGACCTCCCGGGCCGCAGCGCTCCGTAGAGGAGCCCCGCGGCACCGGAGCCGGCCGCCTGGAGCGTGAGGATCACCCCGGCCGCCGACCGGTGCCCGTGTGCGTCCGCGAACGCGATCGTGACGACCTCCATCGACCCGAAGACGGCGCCGGTGGCGAGGAATCCGATGAGCAGAGTGGGTATTCCGGGGGCGCGGAGAGGGGACGGGGACTTCGCGGTCGTACGCCCCCGGGCGGGCGGTTCCGTCGACCGCTGAGCGGTGAAGACCAGTACGCCGGTCAGCAGCAGGACGGCACCGACGAGCGTGCCCGCCTCCGGGAAGAACGTCCCGCACAGCAGCGCGGCCAGCACCGGGCCGAGCATGAAACACAGCTCGTCCGCGGCCTGTTCGAAGGAGTTCGCGGTGTGCAGACGTGCCGGGTCGCCCTTGAGGAGATGGGCCCAGCGCGCCCGCGACATGCCTCCCGTGTTGGGTGTGGTGGCCGTGGCGGCGTACGCGGCGAAGAGGGTCCAGCCGGGTGCCTCGTACCGGACGCACAGCAGCAGCGCGAGCGAGCCGAGCGCCGCGATCGCCGTCGCGGGTACGGCGATTCGCGCCTGCCCGTGGCGGTCGACCAGGCGTGCCGTCCAGGGCGCGACGACCGCCGTCACCGCCAGGCCGGTGGCCGTGACGGCACCGGCCAGCGCGTACGAGCCGCGCGTCCCCGCGATCATGATGACCGCGCTCACGCTGAACATGCCCATGGGTAGGCGCGCGATCAGATTCCCGATCGTGAACGCCCGTGTGCCGGGGATGGTGAAGAGGCCGCGGTACGGGTTGCGCGAGGGCGGGCGGGGTGTTCGTGAGCCGCCAGGACCTCGGGATCGTCGCGGCCATCGGGATTCTCGTGGTCCTCGTGGTCCTCGTGGTCCGAAGTCGGCGGCCACCAGGGTGTCGGCGGTGACGGCGAGGAGAGTCGTGGGCGCGGATGTCGTATCCGGGGATGTCGTACGCGGCGACGGCCACGGGGGCGGGAGCTGTGACGGCATGGATCAACGGTCGCCCGGCCCGCCACCAGGGGTCCAACACCTTCTCCGTACCGATTCACGCACCTGCGTTGTAGGTTCGCCCGATGCCCGCCGACTCCGTGAGCCCCGCGACAGCCCGCGCCCACCTCGACCCGCGCCTGCTGCGCGCCTTCCTCGCCGTCGCCGAGGAGCTGCACTTCACGCGCGCGGCCGCCCGCCTGTACGTCGCCCAGCAGGCCCTCAGCCGCGACATACGCCGCCTGGAGCGGGAGCTGGGCGCGGACCTCTTCGTACGCACCACCCGCCAGGTGACGCTCACCGCCGACGGCGAGCGGCTGCTGCCGTACGCGCGCCGGGCCCTGGCGGCGCAGGACGAGCTGCTCGCCGTGTTCGGGCGGGCGGGCGCCGAACGCCCCCTGCTCGTGGACGTGAACAGTGAGGGTCTTGCCGTCGAGCGTGTCCTGCGCCGGGCCCGCGAACTCACCCCCGACTGCGAGCTGATGGCCCGCTTCGAGAGCGGCCTCACCGGCGCCGCGGCCGAGCTGCTGGCCGGGCGGCTCGACGCGTCCTTCGGGCGGTTCGCGGGTCTGGAACCGGCGGTACGGGCCCGCCTGGAGCAACAGCCCGTACGGTACGAGCCAATGGCCGTCGTGCTCCCCGAGGACCATCACCTGGCCGCGCTGGACGCCGTACCGCTCGACGCGCTGGCGGGCGAACAGGTGTACGCCGGAGCCGGCAATCCCCGGACCCTGGAGTGGACCGACCTGGCACGTCGGCTTTTCGAGGGACGTGGGATCGAGGTCGCGGCGCCCGTGCCGCTCGCCGTCGGCGCCGGGGAGTTCCAGCGGATCATGGCCAAGACGCGGAACCCCGTGCTGGCCGTCGTGGACTTTCCGGCCATGCCGAAATCAGTACTTCGTCCGCTTGTCAATCCTGTCCCGTTGTCGCCGGTGTCGCTTGTGTGGAGGAAGGGTGCGACGCATCGTGGGATCAAGGCCCTGCGTGCCGCGGCGACAGAAATCGCGGACGAAGAAGGATGGCTGAAGCGTCCAGTGGAGGGGTGGATTCCGGCCACAGATGCACTCATCATGATGAGACGTGACTGACACAGAACCCTCACCGATGCTTACGTACGCTACATTCGTGGCCTGGGTGCGTGTGATAAGGGGGGCGCTCGGAACGGGTGGGGGCCCGATCCGGACGGCGAGTACGAGCACCTGAGTCGTGTGCGCACCCGAACCAGTCCCGTGGGGGGATGTGCGTGCGCGTGGAAAGTTGGCGGGAAGACGCTCTACCGGATCGGCAGGATGCCGGTCAACCGGAGGAGCGTGGAGCCGATTCGTCGGCCCGTCGAGAAGTGGACAGGGCGTTCGGCAGTGAGGCCCGTGAGCCTCTTGGCCGGAATGCTGATCAGTCGTTCCGTGGGGACTCCGACGGGTGGTTCCGCCGTCAGGCGGACACGTCGGTGCCACGGCTGAGAGACACGGATATATCGGTGCCGAAGCAGAGGGACACGGGGACATCGACATCGGTGCCGCGGCAGAGGGATGACGAACCGGGTTCGGCCTGGCCGAAGCCCGACCGCCCCACCTGGCGCGGCCACAGAAGCGGCAACGGCGACAACGCCGGTCACGCTCACGATGCCGGCCATGGCGACAACGCCGGGGCCGACGTCAGACCGGATGCCGATGCCGACTCCGGTGCCGCCTCCGGCCCTGCTGCCGCCTCCGGCCCCGGTGCCGACTCCGACGCCGACTCCGGTCAGGATTCCTGGCAGGAGTCCGAGCACCCCGAGCACACCCATGACCCGCACGAGGTCACGGTCCAGCTCGACGGTGTGGGGCGGCATATGGAGGACTGGCTCGTCCAGCAGGCCAAGGGTGCCCCCAGCGCCCAGGAGGCCTCGGACGGCCCGGTCTTCGTCGACGAGACGGGCCGCCGCAGCCGCAGATACCGCATGATCGGGATAGCCGTCGGCATGGCCTGCGCGGTCTACGCGGTGGTCATCCTCGCCACGCTCATGTCGGGCAACTCGAACGCGCCCTGGCTCCCGGGTCTGGCCCAGCAGGACGGCAAGCCGGCCGACAAGGTCGACACCCCGCCACTGCCCGCCGACTCCGTGGACCCGTCCGGCACGGTGAGCCCCTCGCCCGGCGTGACCCCGTCGACCGGCCAGACGGCGACGCGGCCACCGGACGCCAGCGCGTCGACGGACCCCTCGGCCAGCGTCTCGGCCCCGGACGTGAGCGTCGAGCCGAAGCCCTCGGCGACCACCACCAAGCCGGCCCCGGATCCGGAACCGACCACCAGCGGCCCGTCCGCCCCGGTCAGCGATCCGCCCGACCCGGACCCCGAGCCGACCGAGACCGTCACGGACGACCCCTCGGAACCCCCGCCCGGAGGCGGCACCGACACGGTCGCCGGTGACCCGCTCACACCCGAGCCGATCCCCGTGTCGCCGGGCGCGGCCGACCAGTCGGCTCCGTCGAACTCGTCGCCCCCGTCCTCCGCGGATTCCCCGTCCTCCGCGTACTCCCCGTACTCATCGTCCTCTTCGGAGAACATCCTCTGATGGCACGTCGCACCAGCCAACGTGGCGCGGACCGGGGCGCCCGGCGCCGACGCCTGCCCATGCGCTACCTGCTGCCCTCGCTCATCCTCCTCGCCCTGATGGCGATGCTGATGCTGCGTGGCTTCGTACACAGCGAGATCCTCGCCGACCACCGCGTCCAGTCTCCGGCGGCTTCCGACCGGGTCCCCGAGGAGATCCTGGAGGGCGGCCCGGTGATCGACACCCGGAGCGGCCGCGAGGAGAGCCGGAACGTCCCGGACCGCAGACTGGTCCTGACGTTCGACGACGGCCCGGACCCCAAGTGGACCCCCAAGGTGCTCGACGTCCTCAAAAAGCACGACGCGCACGCCGTCTTCTTCGTCACCGGCACCATGTCCTCGCGCCACCCGGACCTGGTCAAGCGCATGGTCGACGAGGGCCACGAGATCGGCCTGCACACCTTCAACCACCCGGACCTCTCACTCCAGTCGAAGAGCCGCATCGACTGGGAGCTGTCCCAGAACCAGCTCGCGCTGACGGGCGCCGCCGGTATCCGGACCTCGCTCTTCCGGCCGCCGTACTCGTCGCAGGCCGGCGCCATGGACAACAGGTCGTGGCCGGTGACCGAGTACATCGGCAGCCGCGGCTACATCACGATCGTCAACGACACCGACAGCGAGGACTGGCGCAAGCCGGGCGTCGAAAAGATCATCCAGAACGCCATGCCCAAGGGCGGCAACGGCGCCATCGTGCTCATGCACGACTCCGGCGGCGACCGCTCGCAGACCGTGGCGGCGCTCGACCGGTTCGTCACCGGGCTCCAGGACGACGGCTACCGATTCGACACGCTCACCGCGGCGCTGAAGGCGCCGAGCGCGCACACCGAGGTCAACGGCCTCGACCTGTGGAAGGCCAAGGCGTGGGTCCTCGCGGTCCAGGCCTCGGAGAACACGACGAGTGTCCTCGTCGTCGGCCTCGCCATCATCGGCGTCCTCGTCCTCGCCCGCTTCGGCCTGATGCTGCTCCTGTCCGTGCTGCACGCCCGCCGGGTCCGCCGCCGCGGCTTCAGCTGGGGCCCCGCGATCACCGAACCGGTGTCCGTCCTCGTACCCGCCTACAACGAGGCGAAGTGCATCGAGCAGACGGTCCACTCCCTGGTGGCGAGCGATCACCCCATCGAGGTGATCGTCATCGACGACGGGTCGAACGACGGCACCGCGCGCATCGTCGAGAACATGCGCCTGCCGAACGTACGCGTCGTACGCCAGCTCAACGCGGGCAAGCCCGCCGCCCTCAACAGGGGTGTGGCGAACGCCCGTTACGACCTCATCGTGATGATGGACGGCGACACGGTCTTCGAACCGTCCACCGTCCGTGAGCTGGTCCAGCCCTTCGGCGACCCCAGCGTCGGTGCGGTCGCCGGCAACGCGAAGGTCGGCAACCGCGACTCGCTGATCGGCGCCTGGCAGCACATCGAGTACGTGATGGGCTTCAACCTCGACCGCCGTATGTACGACATGCTCAACTGCATGCCGACCATCCCGGGCGCGGTCGGCGCGTTCCGGCGCTCCGCGCTCAAGCGGGTGGGCGGCATGAGCGACGACACGCTCGCCGAGGACACCGACATCACCATCGCGATGCACCGCGACGGCTGGCGGGTCGTGTACGCGGAGAACGCGCGCGCGTGGACCGAGGCCCCGGAGTCCGTCCAGCAGCTGTGGTCCCAGCGTTACCGCTGGTCGTACGGCACGATGCAGGCGATCTGGAAGCACCGCAGGGCGATCATCGAAAAGGGCCCGTCGGGCCGCTTCGGCCGGGTCGGCATGCCCCTGGTGTCCCTGTTCATGGTCCTGGCCCCGCTGCTGGCCCCGTTGATCGACGTATTTCTCATCTACGGGCTGGTGTTCGGCCCCACCGGGCAGACGATCGCCGCCTGGTTCGGCGTCCTGGTGGTCCAGGCGGTGTGCGCCGCGTACGCGTTCCGGCTCGACAAGGAACGCATGACGCACCTCCTCTCCCTCCCACTCCAACAGATCCTGTACCGCCAGCTCATGTACGTCGTACTCCTCCAGTCCTGGATCACCGCCCTGACCGGCGGCCGGCTGCGCTGGCAGAAGCTCCGGCGCACGGGCGCGGTCGGACTCCCCGGCGCGGCGGGCCCCGGCACGCCCCAACAGGCGACGGACCGAAGCCCCGTCGGATAAGCACGCCCCCACCAGGGACTCCGTGGACGGGCACACAGGCCGGCCAGGACCCCTCAATGCACGACGGGTACGGGTACGAAATGCGCGAAACGCACGACGGGTACGACGAGAACGGCCAGTACGGCGGGTATGGCGAGAACGGCCGGCAGGGCGGGGTCGGCGAGAACGGCGGCGAGTACGAGAGGTACGAGGGCGGGTACGGCGGCGGGTACGGCGGTTACGAGAGCTCCGGCGGGAACTCTCCCGGTTCCGCCGCCGTGCCGGGGCCGGGGCCAGGACCGGCCTTCATGGACGAGGGACCGACGGCGACGGCCACGGCGACATCGGCTCCGCCTGCCGTGGAGGAGCAGGCGGGACCGGTACTGGAACCGATATCCGAGCAGGCTTCGGCGGAGCCCGCCAGACGCGCACCCGTCCGGGACCGGTACTTCGACTTCCTCCGCGCGATCGCCCTCTTCCGCGTAGTCCTCTACCACCTGACGGGCTGGGCCTGGCTGCCCCTGGTGTTCCCCTCCATGGGCGTGATGTTCGCGCTGGCCGGCAACCTCATGGCCCGCTCGCTGAAGCGCCCGGCCGCAGAGGTCATCCGCAGCCGCATCCGCCGCTTGGTGCCCCCGATCTGGCTCCTCGGCGCCGTCGGCGTCTCCGGCATGGTCCTCCAGGGCTGGGGACCGGACGCGGACGGGCACCCAGGCTGGTGGTGGCTCCATCTCCTCTTCTGGATCGTCCCGTTCAGCGACCCGCCGTACGCCGAGGGGCTGCCCGGAATCCAGAACTTCCTCGGTGAGAACTGGGCCTCGGACCTCGCGGGCCCGCTGTGGTACGTCCGCGCGTACCTCTGGTACGTACTGCTGTCGCCGTTCCTGCTACGTGCCCTGCGCGCGATGCCACTCGCGACGATCCTCGCGCCGATCGCCCTGTCCGCCGCGTTCGAGCTGGGCTACGTCAACCTGCCCGGCGAGCGGTTCCCCTCGGCACTCACCGACTTCAGCACCTTCGGCGCCTGCTGGATCCTCGGCATGGCCCACCAGGAGGGCATCCTGCAGCGCCTCCCGCGCTACATCGTTCCGTCCGTGGCCCCGGCCATCGCGCTGCTGGGCCTCTGGTACGCCATGACCCACAACTTCACGACGGACCACGACCTGGACAGCATGCCCCTGGCCCAGGCCCTCTGGTCCTTCGGCACGGTGCTGATGCTGGTGCACTTCAGCCCGTCATGGTCCGAGTGGCCACGCCGGCTGCGCCGTTGGGACGGACTGATCACCCTGCTCAACTCGCGTGCGGTGACGATCTACCTGTGGCACAACATCTGCATCCTCCTCGTCGTGACGCAGTGGGACCGCCTGTGGCAGTTCGACGTGATGTGGCAGCACTTCTCCTGGCTCCTGGAGAGCCCATGGCCCGTACTCGCCCTCACCTGGGTCCTCATCGGAGCCTGCGTCGTCTGCTTCGGCTGGGCGGAGGACCTGGCGGCGAAGAGGAGCCCACAGCTGTGGCCGAACGGCAAGAAGAGCACGACGAGGAGCACGAGGAAGAGCACGGCGAAGGGCACGACGAAGAGCCGGCCGAGGTCTCGGGGACGGTCCAGGGCACGGTAGGGACGCGGTAGAGACGGGGTAGGGCACACCCACACCGAGGCGCAAATCTGTGCCTTGCCGTTTGCGCGGGCCAAGTCGGGGACTCGGCCCGCTGCTCGGCGTCGTTCTTTCGACGACTCCGCGTACCGGTTTGCAGCCTTTGCCCCGTTTCTGCGGGCGCCTTGCCGTAATTCGCTCTGGTGTCGCTCTCGCCCCCTCGGTAGCGTGGCTGCGCTCATGTCCCCTTCGCCCCACCAGGAGCCGTCCGTGAACCGCCGCCCCACCCTGCTCGCAGCGATCACGCTGACCGCCGCAGCGGCCTTGACGCTGTCCGCCTGTGGCGGCGGCGACAGCGACAGTTCCAAGGACAACGACAAGATCGCGGGCGCCGACACCGGCGGAGAGAAGTCGGCGCCGCCGAGCGCTTCCGCCTCGGCGGCGGCCGCGGGTCGGCCGAAGATCGAGCTGCCGTCGGACCTGACGTACACCTTCGACTGGCCGAAGACGGGGGACAAGGAGAAGGACGCGGTCCTGGCCGACAGTGAGCAGTCCGTCAAGGCGGTGGACCTGGCGATCGCCAACCAGGATGCCCTCGACAAGGCGTACCTCTACTACTACGAGGGGGAAGCGGCCGCCGGGACCGAGCTGTTCATCAAGAACTATGTGAAGCACAAGGCTCGGACTACTGGCGCCTACCGCTTCTATGACCCCGTCGTAGCCGTTGATGACGACGGAACCGCTTCTCTCAGCTACTGCGAAGACCAGGGCAAGGCGTACGTCAAGTATCTCAAGACCAACAAGGTCGAGAAGACCGAGGTCACCGCGAAGAGTTACGTCATTTACCACACGTCGCTCAAGAAGAATGAGCAGGGTGTCTGGGAAATCCAGAAGATCGTCTCTCAGAGTGGGAGTTCCAAGTGCCAGCCCTGAAGCGCAGGTTGACAACGGTTCCTGCGGCGGTCGCCATTGGTACGCTCCTGCCGCTCCTTTTGCTTCCGGGCGTCGCGAGTGCCGACGACAAGCTGAACGACAACACTCAGAATCCGCCCCCGAGCGGTCCCTCGGGCCGTGTCGAGGGTGACAAACTCACCTCAACAGCGGGCGGAGCCATCGTCTTCGACCGTTCCAAGAACGGCAGCGGCGGTTCGGTCGGAGCCGTCACATCCACCACTCCCTGGACCCCGCCTGCCTGCTGGTACGCCCCGAAGTACACGCCGGAGCAACTCCAGAAAACAATGGAACCGGTCTGGGAATCCGGGTCCACCGGCGGTCAGTGGGACAGCGAACAGCGCAACCGGTACGTCAACGGCGACCCGTACAAGGACTTCAACAAGGACAAGACCGGCAAGGGCTATTTCTGGGACTCGTACGTCGATAAGAGCTACCCGACGGGCTGGGACAAGTGCACGGAGGCTCCGTTCTGGGTGGACGAGGGCGAGCCTCCGCCGGCCGACATCGAGAATGCCGTCACCCCTGAGATCCTCGCCCAGCTCGCGTACGCCGAGATCCGGGTGCCCGGCACCGAGGTGACCCTGGCGCCCGAGGGTACGACCAAGGTGAACCTGCCGACCTGGGCCTGGCTGGACGGCGCGGAGTTCAAGCCGGTCTCGGTCACGGCATCCGTACCCGTACTCAACATCCAGGCGACGACGACCGCCGTGCCGGTCTCGCTGAAGATCGAGCCGGGCACGGCCGACGCGACGACCTACCCCGCTTCCGGTGTGTGCGAGCTCAACGGCGACCAGATCGGCGAACCGTACGCCAGGGGCAAGTCGGACGAGACGCCTCCGTGCGGTGTGCGGTACCTGCGTTCGTCGGGCGACGGCTCGTACCAGCTTCAGGCGACGATCACGTGGAAGATCCACTGGACCGGCACGGGCGTCAACGAGGAGCAGGAGTTGCCTGCCGGCGAGTTCGGGGCTGATCAGGACGTGATCGTGCAGGAGATCCAGGCCGTCAACCGCTGACCCCGGAGGCGGGTCTAGGCACTGGCCAGCTGTCTCGCCCGAAGGGGTGGTTGGCCGGGAGATACCAAGAGCGGATCGCGTCGTTCTCTCTCAGGGATGGTGGGCGAGCGGGGGAGCAGAGGCGCGTGGCGGAGCGGCTGGCTGTTGACGGCGATGAGCTCGGGCGTTTCATGAAGATGCTGAGTAAATCGACCGACTCGCTCACGGGCGTCAGGAAGGCGTTGTCCGCGGCCACCATCACCGGGCTGGGCACGGATGATCTCGACTCCGCGTGCGAGGACTTCCAGGAGGACTGGAAGTACGGCTCGGAGGAGATCGGCAAGCAGACCGAGGACCTTGCCAAGATCATCGGTAAGAGCCGGGACAGTTACCGCGAGGTCGACAAGGCGCTTGAAGAGGCGTTGAAGAAGGCCAGGAGTGGTGAAGGCGGCGGCAAGAAGTGACTACCCCCGGCCTTGAACCGTCGCCCCTCCCTGAATCCGAGGCCGCAAAGAACAGCCCTCTTCCGCAGGGGCTGAAGTCCTCGCCGAGGATGCCGAACACCGACTATCCACACCTGGGCTTCAACCCAGTACCGGGCAGTACCGAGACGGTAAGCGGCCTGCACAAGAAGCTCGCAAGCTGCGCGAAGGTCCTCGAAGACACGCGTGACCTGGTCACCAAGCTGATGGATGGCAGTTACTGGAAGGGCGACGCCGCCGTCGCCTTCCGGGAGCAGCTCGACGGTGGTCCGCTGCCGCTGAACCTGAAGAACGCCGCGCGCTCCCTTCGTAAGGCGTCCAAGCAGCTCAACCTCTGGGAGGGCGAGCTCGACGACTTCCAGCGTCGGGCCAAGCGCCTGGACGAGGAAGCGAAGGATGCGCGCGCGGTGGTCGACGCCGCCAAGGGCAAGGCGACCACGGCCGGCGACGACCCGGCACTGGACAAGAAGGGCGTCACCCAGGACGACGCGAAGAAGGCACTGACCCGCGCGAACACGGCCGTCGACGAGGCGGAAGCCGACCTGGAGAAGATCCTGGGCAGGGCCCGAAAGCTCGCCGAGGAACACGAGACCCAGGCGCAGCATCGGGCAGGCAAGATCCGCGACGCAACGAAGAAGCTGGCTCCGCAGGAACCGGGGTGGTTCGACTCGGCGATGGACTGGCTCGGCGAGAACTTGCCGGACATCCTCAGCGGCGTGGCGGCAGTCGTAGGGTTGGCGGCGCTGTTCGTCCTGACGGGCGGGACGGCGGCTGCGGTGCTGCTGCTTGTTGCGGCGGCGTTGAGTGTTACGGCCTTGGGGATGCGGGTGCTCGGCGATCCAACACTGCGTGCATCTCTGTGGGACGGATTCACCAAAGGTGAGCTCGACACGGACTTCTGGAGCAACCTGGTAACGGTCGGTGGTGACGCCCTCGGCATGCTTCCTGGGGTCGGCGCGGCGGGCAAGGGCGTTATGGCTGCTGCGCGAGTCGCTGGCGAGGCAGGGGAAGTCCTCACGCTCGGCCAGCGCGTTGCCCGTTTCGGTACTGTCACCATCGAGCACGCGAAGTCCATCTCCGCCCTGGACAACTCCCTGCTCAATTTCACGATTCGGGGTGCCCGGTCGGAACAGACCATCAGATCGGTCCAGCTCGCCTCCGCCTCAATCGGCGTGGCCACCGCAGGCTTCGGCCTGGTAACGAAGGCCGTGGATGCTGGCGACGACGGGATCAAAGACGGCTCCGTGGCAGGCATCGACGGAGCACGACTCGGAGTTGATGGTGGTGCGCTCGTCGACCTCGTCCGGCATGTTTTCTGAGCCCCGAACATAGAAAGAGCCCACCCCATGCACTCAGCCGACTCCCCGACAGCTTGGGGCCATTCACCGACTCAACGGGCCTGGAACCTGCACATGATCATGATCGTCGGGCGGTTCGTCGGTTGGATCGCCGCCTGGTTCGGGGCCCTCTTTCTCATCGTGGCGACCCCACCCTGGGTCGGTTGGATCTTTCTTCCTGTCCTCGTCTACGCAACCTTCCGCGCCGTTCTCCAACTTGCCTTCTTTCGTCCGTCCCTCCACATTCGGCGTGTCCTCCAGCAATATCCCTGGCAATTCCTCACCGACGTCCCCCGTGGCCGGAACAAGCACCCACAGGCTCAGGAGGACGAGATGTGGTTCGAGATCCCCAACCCCGAAAAGCCAGAGGAACAGATTCCGTTGCTCTTCTTGGCGAACATGCGCACCTTCTGGTGGATGCGACGCTTCGGAACCTCTCGTACTAAGCCGGAGTTGAAAGCCCAGATCGAGCCTCTCTGGTTCGCCGGCGACCCCCGCTTCATCGCCGTCGTCGCGGCCGCCGGCCGCGGAGGCAAAGCCCCTAGGCGGCTGCACCTCCTCTACCAGCGCACGGCCACGGGCCGCCGAGGAATCACCCCCACCGACTGGAACGCCAGCCCCGCCGCCCTTGAGCGTGCCCGCCGTGCCGGAGCTCACGTGCCCGACCCGTCGGCTCCGCAGTAGCGTCGGCGCCGAGCCGCGCGTACCGACAGGACTCCATGACCACTGCCCCCCGCTTCACCGTCGACGACTCCGCCAAAGACCCCGACGCCGACATCTGGTTCGCTGAACCCGCAGGTTTCACCCCGCTCCCTCTCGACATCCTGCTCGCCCGGCCTGACTCCCCAGCTGCCCACGAGCTGCGTACCGCCTTCGCCCCGTTCCTCGAAGCTGCACCCGACGAGGTGACTCGACAGCGGTTCGTTGCTCAAGTCGCGGAAGGGCAGCAGTTGCTGGCCGCGCTGCGTGAGATCGGTACCGTCCACTGCTCCATCGGTCTGCACCGCGACGACATCGACGACGCGGGCGGCGGCAATGGTCAGCCCTTGTCCTCTTTCCTCACTCTCTCCTGGCGCGACACGGCCGTGTCATCGCGCGCGGCCACCGCAGCCCGTGCCGTGGCTTCTGCTGATGGCCATGCGCACATCGCCTACCTCGAACTGCCCTGCGGCCCAGCCACGTTCAGCGAGACCGTACGCACGCCTTCAGTCGACAGTGGCCTTCCGCCGCAGGCGCTCCTCCAGATCCACGCCCACCTGCCCCACCCGGACTGCAAACGTCTCGTCGTCCTCACGCTGAGCACAACAGCTGTGGCCCGCCGCGAGCAGTACCGCGCAATCCTGCAGCAGATCGCCGAAACGGTCAGTTTCGACAATCCGCTGGAAGCACGAACGAGCGAGGCGAGTGGGGCTCGTTGACCGCGGGAAAGGCTCCCGCAGGCGGAGAGGATGGCACGAAGCGACGGCGTGGCTTGTCATGTGTCGTCATGGTGGGCCTCATCCTCGGGCTCTTCGTCGTCCCTGGTCTTGGAAAGGACCGGTGGGGCCCGGAAGTCTGGCACTGGGCCGGGGCCTCTTGGCCAACACCTCCAGTCGATATCCAGCTCTCTGGGTGACCGGCCTCGCCGCGACTCTTGTCGGAGTTCCCTTGGCGAAGGGGTTCGTCCGCGTACGCGTATACGACAGGCTCTTTCCGACCCGTGCGTCGGCGAACCGCACCGCCGCTACCGCCGCCTCCTGCCCAGCTCGTCGCTAACGAGCTGGGGATCGATTGACCCCGCTTTGGGCCTTGATCTCAAGTCCAGTTGAGGTTTCATGATGATCGGCATGGAGCCAACAGCCGTTGATCAGGAGACGCAGCAAGCCGAGATTGAAGCGATCAAGCAGGTGATCGCCGCGCTTGAGCACGCCCAGCAGAAGGAGTTGCCCGAGGAGTTCGTCGGTCTCTTCCGGGCCGACGCGATCTGGACGACGGGCCACGGCAAGTACCTCGCCGGCCGCGATGAGATCTCGTCCTTCACGCACCAGGTGCTGCCTGGCGCCATGAAGGACTCGACAGCCACGTACGAGGTGGTGGACGTGCTGTTCATCCGCCCCGACGTCGCTGCGGTCAAGGCGCGCGCACAGTACTGGACGCTGGAAGGGGAGCCGATCGGGAACGCGGGCACCCCGCTCTACGTGATGGCCAAGGAGGACGGGCAATGGCGCCTGGTCGCCTGCCAGAACACAGAGGTGCTCACCCAGTGACGTGAGAAGGGCCGCATGGGTCAGGCGAGTTGTGAGGCAAACCTGGGTCCGTGCGGTCTGTTCCCATCCTGCCTGCCTGCCTGCCTGCCCTGCCTGCCTGCCCTGCCGGGGATTTCTCGTGCACACGCCGGCGACTTGGTTGAAGAGCTCGCCCCCGCGTGGCAGACCTCTCGTGAATCGGCGCTGTGCGAGTGCCGGACCCAAGCGGAGCCCGGCGTTCGTGGGCCGGCTTCTGGTCCCGCTTGTGTAGCTGCGCTCGGGCTTGCCACACGCGGCGCCGGCCGAGTTGTACGGAGTGGACCGCTCCACCGTTTCGGGGGCGATCCGCGAGGCCCGTCCGCTGCTGACGGCCCGCCGCAAGACCGGCACCGAACTGGTGCTCGTCTGGCAACCTCACTACTGCCCCTCCCACCAGCCGCTCGACCAGGCCCGCACGCCCCCACCTCTATCGCTCCCAAGGCCGTAATTGGAAGCTTTGGGACATTGGAGGGTGGTGCTGCATGTCCCAAAGCTTCCAATTGGTCAGGCCTTGCGTGTGGAGGGGGGTGTTTTTAGGGTGTGTATTAGGGCGCTCATGCGGGCGCGGGTGGTTGAGAGGATGATCTCGGGGTCGTCGCTTTCGCGGAGGTGGACCGTTTCTGTGGGGGTCGCCGCCACGTAGACGCAGTTGGCCGCTTCGGCACTGTATGACGACTTCTGCCAGGTGAGTTCGGGCATGGGGCTCCTCAGAGGTCTTGTGCGATGCGCTGGATGAGGTCCCGGGACTTCGGCTCAGGAAGAGCCCGCGATTCCATGCGGTCCAGCACCGAGCGGTAGCGCTCCAACTGCGCGTCCGCGTCGAGGAATTCGCAGCCGTGGTCGGTGTCCAGGACGACGGTGTCGAGCCCTGGTACTGGGCCGACGGTGCAGGTGATGGGCTGGCCCGATGCCGGGAACCCCGCTTCCCCGAAAGGGATCACCAGGATGGTGATCGTGGGCTGCTCGCTCATCTCCAGCAGATAGCCGAGTTGCGCCCGGCTGGTCTCAGGGCCGCCGAAGCCCATGCGCAGTGCCGCCTCGTGCACGACAGCCGTGTACGGGGTCGGAGTTCCCTCGAAGAGGACGGCCTGGCGCTTCACGCGGTGCGAGACGCGGTGCTCGATCTCGTACGACCGTAGCGGCGGAACAGCTTCACGCATAACTGCTCGGGCAACATCGCCGAGCTGTTGACGTCCGAGTCGGTCACCAACGCCTATCGGCATACGGAAGGGCCCGTATCTCTGCGGCTGACCGCGCTGGGGGCGGGCGATTGCGGGTGGGCGTGGGCTGCTGCTGGTGCGGCAGTGCGCGGACGTGTGGGGTGGGTGGCCGGTTGGTGACAAGCGCTACGGGAGTGCGGGCAAGCTGCTGTGGTTCGAGGTTGGCGGGAGGGGCTGTCGCGGTCAGTAGTCGCGCGATGGCAGCGACCCCGCTGGCCGTAATGAATTTAGGCCCACCAGAGCCCGGCTAGTGCTCTGACCGCGTAGGTTCGCCGGTTTGGTGGTTGGAACGGTTGGATGGGTGGTGACGTTCGTTCCGACCGCTGGAGGTGTGGTGGCCGAGCCTGTGCGGGTGCGCAGACTGACCGATCAGGAAGGGCAGAAGCTGCAGCAGATCGTCCGCCGGGGCAGTGTCAGTTCGGTGCGCTACCGGCGGGCGATGATGCTGCTGGCGTCCGCCGGCGGGAACCGCGTGCCGGTGATTGCCCAGTTGGTGCAGGCCGACGAGGACACGGTGCGGGAGGTGATCCACCGGTTCAACGAGATCGGCCTGGCCTGCCTGGACCCTCGATGGGCGGGAGGCCGTCCCCGCCTGCTCAGTGATGACGACGAGGACTTCGTCGTCCAGACGGCCACCACCCGCCCCACCAAGCTCGGCCAGCCCTTCACCCGCTGGTCGATCCGCAAACTCGCCGCCTACCTGCGCCGCGTGCACGGACGCATCATCCACATCGGCCGGGAAGCCTTACGGTGCCTGCTCCTGCGCCGCGGCATCACCTTCCAGCGCACCAAGACTTGGAAGGAGTCCCCCGATCCCGAACGCGACGTCAAGCTCGACCGGATAGAGCACGTCCTGGAGCACTTCCCGGACCGGGTCTTTGCCTTCGACGAGTTCGGCCCGCTCGGGATCCGGCCCACCGCCGGCTCCTGCTGGGCGAAGCAGGGCAGGCCCGACCGGCTCCCGGCGACCTACCGCCGCACCCACGGCGTCACCTACTTCCACGGCTGCTACTCCGTCGGCGACGACCGCTTGTGGGGCGTCAACCGCCGACGCAAGGGCACCGCCAACACCCTGGCCGCGCTGAAGTCGATCCGCACCGCCCGGCCCGACGGCGCTCACCACGGCGGTGGCCGCGGTCACGCCGACGACGGTTCCGCCGAGGCGGGCGACCGCGCGGCTGTACGTCTGTGAGAACCGATCTACATCATCTTGGACAACCTCTCCGCCCACACCGGAGCGGACATCCGCCGCTGGGCGAAGAAGAACAAGGTCGAGCTGTGCTTCACCCCGACCTACGCCTCCTGGGCCAACCCGATCGAGGCCCACTTCGGACCGCTGCGGAAGTTCACCATCGCCAACTCCCACCACCGCAGCCACCCCGCGCAGACCCGGGCCCTGCACGCCTACCTGCGCTGGCGCAACGCCAACGCCCGCCACCCCGACGTCCTGGCCGCCCAGCGCAAGGAACGCGCCCGCATCCGCAGCGAGAAGGGCATCCGCTGGGGCGGACGCCCCCTCACCACCGCCGCCTGACTCGCCCCGGCCTCACAGCGGCAGACAGCCTGGCTGTCGATCACTTGACATGCGCGGCGATGGTCCGTGCGCACTCCATCGCCTCCGCATGTGTGGTGTCCACCTCCAGGTCATAGGCCACAGCCTGGTGGACCACGTCCGCCTGGGATGCAGCCATCCCGATGGTCCGATCGCCTCGTGCGACCTCACGGCCTGCGGCCACCGCAGCGTCACACCTGACGCCGACCCACAGCACCTGCAATTCACGCAAGGCTTCCTGCCACCGCTGCTGTGAGTACGCTCCGCCGAGGAAGACCTCATCGACGATGACCCGGGCGCCCGCACGCGCCATCGCGGCGACCCCCTCGATCCATGCCGCTTCCAGCGTTCGGAACTCAGGACCGACGACCACTTCTCCGTCCGGAGCGAACTCGATCCCGCCATCCGACGCCTGCATGGACGCCGGCATTGCCTCAACCAGCGCGTCTGTCCCGAGGGCCAGCCACGGATCCGGCAGGACTGCCTGCAGACACCGAACGATCCCGGATTTCCCCGAGCTGGAACCACCGTTGACAACGATCACCTGAGTCATCACCGCGCCACAGTAGAGGCACCGGGGCAACGCTCGAAACGGATTTCCGTGAACCCTGCACCGCCTGCCACAACCCGGCGAACCTTCCCGGTCAGAGCACTAGCGGGAGCCCGCCTGGCGGAGCCGTCACCGGCAGTTCCCGGGTCGAGTCCTTCGGTGGGCGGGCCCCTGTACCCCAGCCCGTATGCCATCAGCCCGTAAGCCGGCCAAGCCCCCATCACTACCCCGCCCCGTACCCCAAAGCCTCACCCCCAGCAGCCATACCCGCACCCTCAGTCGCAGCCGTACCCCCACCCCCAGCCGCCCCCCACCCCGCCCTCGACCTCAGGCGTACCCTCAATCCCAGCCCCGGGCTCACCCGGGCCCCAGCACCAGCCCCCGCACCCCCACCACCCCCCTCACCAGCAGAAAACCCCCACCCCCCGAAAAAACCCTCACCGCGCCCCCCGTCCCAGGGTGAGAGCAACGTTCCCCGGCGGTCACCCACAGCCACAGGCCGGAAACGCACCCTCCCTACCTTCGTGACTCAGTCCCCAAGCACGACATCTGAGCACCGGAGAACCGTGGAGGCGTCATGACAGCCCCTAGTACAGCCCCCGCACAGAGCAGGGGAGGCCGCTGGATCGAGCACTGGGATCCGGAGGACGAGGCCTTCTGGAACGAGACTGGCGAGAAGGTCGCCAAGCGGAACCTGCTCTTCTCGGTTCTCTCCGAGCACATCGGGTTCTCGATCTGGACCATGTGGTCCGTGCTGGTGCTCTTCATGGGCCCCGAGTACGGCCTGACCCCGGCCGACAAGTTCATGCTCACGTCGATGGTGACGCTGGTCGGCGCCGTCGTGCGGGTGCCCTACACCTTCGCGGTCGCCATCTTCGGCGGGCGGAACTGGACGATCGTCTCGGCGGCCCTGCTGCTCGTGCCGACCGTCGCCGCGTTCACCGTCATGGAGCCGGGAACCTCGTACTCCACCTTCATGCTCGTCGGCCTGCTCGCCGGTATCGGCGGTGGCAACTTCGCCTCCAGCATGACCAACATCAACGCCTTCTTCCCGCTGCGGAAGAAGGGGTGGGCCCTCGGCCTCAACGCGGGCGGCGGCAACATCGGCGTACCGGTGATCCAGCTCGCCGCTCTCGCTGTCATCGGGGCGAGCGGTGGGCCGCGTGTGCTGCTCGGGATCTACATCCCGCTCATCGTCGTCGCCGCCGTCCTCGCCGCGATCTACATGGACAACATCTCGTCCGTGAAGAACGACACCGGCGCGGCCAAGGACGCCGCGCGGGACGGGCACACCTGGATCATGTCCTTCCTCTACATCGGGACGTTCGGGTCGTTCATCGGCTACAGCTTCGCCTTCGGCCAGGTGCTGCAGAACCAGTTCGGGCGCACCCCGCTGGAAGCGGCGTACGTCACCTTCATCGGTCCGCTGCTCGGCTCGCTGATCCGGCCCGTGGGCGGCTGGATGGCCGACAAGTACGGCGGCGCGAAGATCACGCTGTGGAACTTCGTCGCCATGGGCGCGGCGACCGGCGTCATCATCGTCGCCTCCATGCAGAAGTCGCTGGCGCTCTTCACCGTCGCCTTCATCGCGCTCTTCGTGCTGACCGGCCTCGGCAACGGATCGACGTACAAGATGATCCCCGGCATCTTCCAGGCCAAGGCCGTCGCCAAGGGCCTGAGCGGTGAGGCGGCTGCCGCGTACGGGCGGCGGCTGTCCGGAGCCTCCATGGGGCTCATCGGAGCCGTGGGCGCGCTCGGCGGCGTCGGTATCAACCTCGCCTTCCGGCAGTCCTTCCTCTCCTACGGTTCCGGCACCGGTGCCTTCGTCGCCTTCCTCGCCTTCTACGCGGTCTGCTTCGTGGTCACCTGGGCCGTATACCTTCGTCGCCCGGCGGCCCCCCAGCCCTCGGCCTCGACGGCTTCCGAGGCGAAGTCGCAGCTCAGCTACGCTGAGGTGTGACGTAACACGTCCGACATCAAGCGGAACCGAGTCTGTCACGCACCGTTGACAGGCTCGGTCGACCGCATGAAGGCGTGCAGCCACGGGGCGTGCGGAGGACGACGCCCGGAGCGTGACGCCCCCAGACCCAGCGGGTGACTCAGGACGGAACACCACTCAAGCGGGACGAGAGCCAGAGCCATATGTACGAGGAACAGCAGCGACCAGAGCCGCGCCCGGGCCGACAGGACCAGAGCCCTCTCGCGGGGTTCACCGTCGGTGTGACCGCCGCCCGCCGCGCCGACGAACTCGGTGTGCTCCTCCAGCGGCGCGGGGCCGTCGTCATGCACGCCCCCGCCCTGCGCATCGTGCCCCTCTCCGACGACAGTGAGCTGCTCGCGGCCACCAAGCAGCTGCTCCACGAGGCCCCGGACATCGTGGTCGCCACCACGGCGATCGGATTCCGCGGGTGGATCGAGGCCGCCGACGGCTGGGGGCTCGGCGAGGATCTGCTCGCCGTTCTCCAGGGAGTCGAGCTGCTGGCCCGCGGGCCCAAGGTCAAGGGCTCGGTCCGGGCCGCCGGGCTCACCGAGGAGTGGTCCCCGTCCTCCGAATCCATGGCCGAGGTACTCGACCGGCTGCTGGACGAAGGGGTCGAGGGGCGCCGGATCGCGATCCAGCTGCACGGCGAGCCGCTGCCCGGTTTCGTCGAGGCGCTGCGGGCGGCGGGCGCGGAGGTCGTCGGTGTCCCCGTGTACCGGTGGATGCCGCCGGAGGACATCGGGCCCGTCGACCGGATGCTCGACGCCACGGTCAGCCGGGGTCTCGACGCGCTGACCTTCACCAGTGCGCCGGCCGCCGCCTCGCTCCTCGGCCGCGCCGAGGACCGCGGGCTGCTGCCCGAGCTGCTCGCCGCCCTCAACCACGATGTGCTGCCCGCCTGCGTCGGCCCGGTCACCGCGCTGCCGCTGCAGGCCCGCGGCGTCGACACGGTCCAGCCGGAACGCTTCCGGCTCGGCCCTCTCGTACAGATCCTGTGTCAGGAACTGCCGTCCAGGGCTCGTACGCTGCCGATCGCCGGCCACCGGGTGGAGATCCGCGGGCACGCCGTGATGGTGGACGACGCGCTGCGGCCCGTACCGCCCGCCGGAATGTCGCTGCTGCGGGCGCTGGCCCGGCGGCCCGGCTGGGTGGTTGCCCGGGCCGAGCTGCTGCGGGCGCTGCCCGGCGCGGGCAAGGACGAGCACGCGGTGGAGACCGCGATGGCCCGGCTGCGTACGGCCCTCGGTGCGCCGAAGCTCATCCAGACCGTCGTCAAGCGCGGCTACCGGCTGGCGCTCGACCCGGCCGCCGACTCCAAGTACGGCGGCTGACGCCGGCTCCGGCCGTGCCGCCCGTACCGCACCAGCGCCGGAGTCAGCAGGGCGAACGCGAGGACGTGCAGCACGGTCCGTACGGCGTTCCAGGCCACCCACGGGTCCTCGAAGTCCTCGCGCACGGCGGCCGGATCGGCGATCGTGGCCGGATTGCCGGCGTCCACGAGGTCGGTGTTCAGCGGGATGTTGAAGCCGACGGTTACCAGGAACGCGAGCGCGTACGCGACAAATGCCGCGAACACCCACCACCGAAGACGTGGTGAGCCGCGCAACTGCCAGGCCGAGACGGCCGTCAGCAGCAGTGCGCCGCTGAAGATCAGCAGGAACACCGGGTTCTGGATGACGTCGTCGATGTTCTGCATGACCTCGATGTAGACGCGGTCGTCGCTGCGGGCCAGTGCCGGCATCACGTTGTCCGCGTACGTGCCGAAGAGTCCGGCCATCAGGCCCGTGGCGATCGTGGCGGCCAGCAGGACGCCCCCGGCCGTCGTCCGCCGCTCCTTGTTCGCCGCCGTGCTCGCTGTCGTGTTCCAGTTCGTGTTCGTCATGGTTACGAGTCAACCGGCGGGCCCGGCCCCGCGACATGGCCGGGACGCGCACGCGCATAAGCGGGCGTCCAGGGCGGTACGGCCGTATGGCTGTACGGAGGCCAAGGCGTTACTGGGGGTTCCGGCGGCGCGTGCGGGGAGGCACTGTAGGAGACGGACCCCTCACCGACTCCCTACCTCCTCACACCCTCGCCGATCCCTCACGGCGGCACTTTCTAGGCGGTGACAGGCACATGGCACTGGGCACGGCCACGGCCTCGTACGAGCTGCGGTTCGACTCCGGGCGGATCAGCCTGGATCTCCTGGCGACCACCCACCCCGAGGAACGGCTCGAATCGGTCGAGCCGTTGCGGGCCTGGATCAGCGGATCCGGACTCGTGCCGGTGGGCACCTCGCTGGCGGCGGCCGACTCGTCCTGGCTCGTGGGCTTCCGCGAACTGCGTGGACATATCGGGCAGTTGGTACGCGGGAAACCCTCCCCGGACTCCCGGCCCTTCGAGATCGCGCTGGCCCGCGTCAACGAACTCGCCCGCCCCGCACCGCCGGCACCGCGCGCGGTGCGGCACGCCGACGGCTCACTGGTCCGCGCCCTGGACGGCCCGCCCGCCTGCGCGGCCCTCCTCGCGGCGATCGCCCGCGACGCAGTGGAACTTCTCACAGATCCCGTCGCCCGCGCGCGCATCCGGCAGTGTGAGGGGGACAGCTGCCCCATCGTGTACCTGGACACCTCCCGGGGGCGTCGTCGCAGGTGGTGCTCCAGCGAGGTGTGCGGCAACCGGGAGAGGGTTGCCCGGCACCGGCGCAGAGCGGCGCTCGCGCGGGCCTAGGGCCGCGGCAAACCCGCGGGTATGTAGCTGCGTTCGCGCGGGCTAGGATCCCCCGGTGGAGCCCCCGTGAAACAAATGTGGGGCATGTGAAGAGAGTTGACCCTCTCTCGTCCCGCGCTCCGCAGAAAGAAATCCGTGCACATTGAACAGCGCAGCACCTCCGCCCGTATCCGGTGATGAGCGACCGACTGGGGGATCCCCCGGACACCGGAGGTAGGCGTGCGCAAGGATTCCGCCGTGGCCGATGAACGATCGCCGAGGGCCCGACATCGCATGTCCCAGCCCTCGGAACCGGACGAGGAGCTGATGCGTGCGCTGTATCGCGAACACGCCGGTCCTCTGCTCGCCTATGTGCTGCGGCTGGTCGCGGGGGACCGGCAGCGCGCGGAGGACGTCGTGCAGGAGACGCTCATCCGTGCCTGGAAGAACGCCGGTCAGCTCAACCGAGCGACCGGTTCGGTACGCCCCTGGCTGGTGACGGTCGCGCGGCGCATCGTCATCGACGGCCACCGCAGCCGGCAGGCCCGGCCTCAGGAGGTGGACCCGTCACCGCTGGAGGTCATCCCCGCGGAGGACGAGATCGACAAGGCGTTGTGGCTGATGACACTCTCTGACGCGCTCGAGGACCTGACCCCGGCCCACCGGGAGGTACTGGTCGAGACGTACTTCAAGGGGCGTACCGTAAATGAGGCAGCCGAGACGCTCGGAATACCCAGTGGCACGGTCCGCTCACGGGTGTTCTATGCCCTGCGTTCGATGAAGCTCGCACTGGAAGAGCGGGGGGTGACGGCATGAGCACATACGGGGGATACGGAACGGGTAGTCCTGGACCCATGCAAAGTGCGCAGGGACCGGGCGATCTGCACGAAACCGTTGGCGCCTACGCTCTCGGCATCCTCGACAACGCGGAGGCGACCGCCTTCGAGGCGCATCTCGCCACCTGCGAGTGGTGCGCCCAGCAGCTCGACGAGCTCGCGGGCATGGAGCCGATGCTGGCCGCCCTCGCGGATCTGCCGGGCTCAGTCGGCACCCCGGCCATCGGCGAGTCGCTGGCCGCCCGCCCGAGTCCACAGCTCTCGGACCGTCTGGTCGGCGAGGTGTCCGAGCGCCGTGTTCGCGCCAAGAGGAGCCGGCGTGCCTTCTTCGGGCTCGCGGCCTCCCTGATCATCGGCGGCCCGATCGCCGCGATCGCCGTCACCGGCGGCGAGACGGAGCAGCAGGCCCAGCAGCCCACGCACTCCACGGCTCCCGCCGAGGACGCGTTCAGGACCATGACCGAAAAGGTCAAGGCCACGGACGCGAGCACCCAGGTCAGCGCCACGGTCGGGATGGAATCCAAGGCCTGGGGGACCCACGCGGTCCTGGAGCTGAAGAACGTCAAAGGGCCGGAGAAGTGCTCCCTCATCGCCGTCGGCAAGAACGGCGAGCGGGAGACGGCGACCTCCTGGGCGGTCCCGAAGTGGGGCTACGGCATCAAGAACGCCACCACCGAGCAGGCCAAGAAGCCGCTCTACGTACACGGTGGCGTCGCCATGGACCCGGCCGACATCGACCACTTCGAGGTCATGACCTTCGCGGGCAAACGGCTGGTAGAGGTGAACGTGTAACACGATCCAGAGCGGATACGTAGCCTGACGGGCTCCCCTTCGCGTACGGTTGACGGCTGCCATGCACGTCAGAAGGGGGCCCGGTGGCCGCTCAGGTTCAGCAGGAAACGGCGCTTGATCCGGTAGGCGATTCGGTACGCGACCGGGAGATCGGTGTCGAGCAGGAGCACCTTGACCGGGTGTACCAGCGCCTTGAGGAAAAGATCCACGAGGCGGAGTTCCTGATGAACGACGCCGCCAAGCGCGGACAGGTCGGAACGCCGGGTGCGCTCGCCGAGCGCGACGCCCAGGTGTTCCGGGCGGGGGTTCATCTCAACCGCCTGAACAACGAGTTCGAGGACTTCCTCTTCGGACGGATCGACCTGCTCCTCGGCAAGGACGGCAAGAAGGGCCCGGACGGCGCGTACACCGCCGTGGAACCGGCGGAGGGGGCCGTCAGCGAGGACGGCACGGCCGACATCGCGGAGACCCTCCACATCGGCCGGATCGGCGTCCTGGACTCCGACTACGCGCCGCTGGTCATCGACTGGCGGGCCCCGGCGGCCGCGCCGTTCTACCGCTCCACCCCGGTCGATCCCGGCCGGGTGGTACGCCGTCGGGTCATCCGCTCCAAGGGCCGCAGGGTCCTCGGGGTCGAGGACGACCTGATGCGCCCGGAACTGAAGGCCACCATCGAGGGGCGTGAGCTGCCGGTGATCGGCGACGGCGCCCTGATGGCCGCGCTGGGCCAGGCCCGCAGCCACACCATGCGGGACATCGTCGCCTCCATCCAGGCCGAGCAGGACATGGTCATCCGGGCCCCCGCCGCGTCGGTGACGTACGTGGAGGGCGGGCCGGGGACCGGCAAGACGGCTGTCGCCCTGCACCGGGCCGCCTACCTGCTCTACCAGGACCGCCGCCGGTACGCGGGCGGCATCCTGATCGTCTCGCCCACGCCCCTGCTGGTGGCGTACACGGAAGGCGTCCTGCCGTCCCTCGGCGAGGAGGGCCAGGTCGCCATCCGCGCGGTCGGCTCCCTGGTCGACGGCGCCGAGGCCACGCTGTACGACGCGCCCGCGGTGGCGCGCGCCAAGGGGTCGTACAGGATGCTCAGGGTGCTGCGGAAGGCGGCCCGGGGGGCGCTGGAGACACCGGGCGCCGCCCCCCAGCCCTCGGGTCAGCTCGCGTTCGGTGACGACGAACCGCAGGACGACGAAACGCAGGCCCTCGCCACCCCCACCAACCGCCTGCGCGTCGTCGCCTTCGGCCGCCGGCTGGAGCTGGAGGCGCCCGAACTGGCCCGTATCCGGGACAACGCGCTCTCCGGGACCGCGCCGGTGAACCTGCTGCGCCCGCGCGCCCGCAAACTGCTGCTCGACGCCCTGTGGTCGCGGTCCGGCGCCGGGACCCGGCACTCCGACCCCGAGCTGGCGGCGGAACTGCGCTCGTCGTTCGACGAGGACGTCAGCTCCGAGGACAGCTTCATCGCGTTCTTCGAGGCCTGGTGGCCGGAACTGACGCCGGGTTCCGTCCTGGCGGCGATGGCCGACGAGAAGCGGCTCGGCCGGTGGGCGCGGCGAATCCTCAACCCCGGCGAGGTACGGCGGGTGGCGCGCTCCCTCAAGCGGGACGGGCTCTCCGTGCACGACGTGGCGATGCTCGACGAGCTGACCGCCATCCTCGGCACCCCGGCCCGTCCCCGCAAGAAGCGCGACCTCGACCCGCTCGACCAGCTCACGGGCCTGGACGAGCTGATGCCCGTACGCGAGGAGACGCAGCGCGAGCGCGCCGAGCGGCTTGCCCAGGAGCGTACGGAGTACGCGCACGTCATCGTCGACGAAGCGCAGGACGTCACGCCCATGCAGTGGCGCATGATCGGCCGCCGTGGCCGGCACGCCACCTGGACGGTCGTCGGCGACCCCGCCCAGTCGTCCTGGTCGGACCCGGACGAGGCCGCCGAGGCCCGCGACGAGGCCCTCGGCAGCCGCCCGCGCCGCCGCTTCACGCTCACCGTGAACTACCGCAACCCGGCGGAGATCGCCGAACTCGCGGCCAAGGTCCTGGCCCTCGCCATGCCCGGCTCCGACTCCCCGTCCGCGGTCCGCTCGACGGGCGTACGGCCGCGGTTCACCGTCGTACGCGGAACCCTGGGCAAGACCGTGCGGGAGGAGGCGGCCCGGCTGCTCGACCAGGTCGACGGCACGGTCGGCGTCGTCGTCGCCATGAACCGGCGCGCGGAGGCCACGCGCTGGCTGGCCGCGCTCGGGGACCGCGTGGTGGCCCTCGGCAGCCTGGAGGCCAAGGGACTGGAGTACGACGCCACAGTGGTCGTCTCCCCGGCGGAGATCGCCGACGAGTCCCCCGCGGGGCTGCGCGTGCTGTACGTGGCCCTGACCCGGGCCACCCAGCAGCTGACGGTGGTCTCGGCCGACCGGGACGTGCCCGACGCGGACGGCGTTCCGGACCTGCTCCGGGACTGACCGGGTGGCTTCGACGGGTCCGACCGTGTGGCCGCGGAACGAACTCTCGGGACGGGAATTGCCTTACGGGATTCGTTTGTTACCTTGGACATGGCACCGGCCCGATCCAAGCCCCCGGGCCCAACCTTCGTCGCTACGAGCGACCACTTGCCGCGAGGCGAGCATGGCGGGTCGGTGTCATTGAACGCGCACGACGAAGTACCAGAGGTCCACGTCACCCGGTGACGTGGACCTCACTTCGTTGTGAACAAAACGTTCGCAATCCGGGGCGGCTACCACGTACTCCGCGGTAGGTGCGACGATCGGACGGCAAACTCGCGAGCCGGTAACGCTCGCAGTACACGGTGAAAGCAGAGGAAGTCGGCCATGGCAACGGCGCCCAGCGTCTCCTACTCGATGACGGTCCGGCTGGAGGTGCCCGCAAGCGGAACCGCGGTCTCCCAGCTCACCGGGGCCGTCGAGTCCCACGGAGGCTCGGTGACCGGCCTCGACGTGACGGCCTCCGGCCACGAGAAGCTCAGGATCGACGTCACCATCGCGGCGACGTCCACCTCGCACGCGGACGAGATCGTCGAACAGCTGCGCGGCATCGAGGGCGTCACGCTCGGCAAGGTGTCCGACCGTACGTTCCTGATGCACCTCGGCGGCAAGATCGAGATGCAGTCCAAGCACCCGATCCGCAACCGTGACGACCTCTCGATGATCTACACGCCGGGTGTCGCCCGGGTGTGCATGGCGATCGCCGAGAACCCCGAGGACGCCCGCCGCCTGACCATCAAGCGCAACTCGGTCGCGGTCGTGACGGACGGCTCGGCCGTGCTCGGCCTGGGCAACATCGGCCCGATGGCCGCCCTGCCGGTGATGGAGGGCAAGGCGGCCCTCTTCAAGCGGTTCGCCGGCATCGACGCCTGGCCGATCTGCCTGGACACCCAGGACACCGACGCGATCGTCGAGATCGTGAAGGCCATCGCGCCGGGCTTCGCGGGCATCAACCTGGAGGACATCTCGGCGCCCCGCTGCTTCGAGATCGAGGCGCGGCTGCGTGAGGCCCTCGACATCCCGGTCTTCCACGACGACCAGCACGGTACGGCGATCGTCGTGCTCGCCGCCCTGACGAACGCCCTGCGCGTCGCGGGCAAGGCCATGGGCGACATCCGCGTCGTCATGTCCGGTGCGGGCGCGGCCGGTACGGCCATCCTGAAGCTGCTGCTCGCCGCCGGCGTCAAGCACGCGGTCGTGGCCGACATCCACGGTGTCGTGCACGCGGGCCGCGAGGACCTGGTCGAGGCCGCCCCGGACTCGCCGCTGCGGTGGATCGCCGACAACACCAACCCCGAGGGCGTCACGGGCACGCTGAAGGAGGCCGTGCGGGGCTCGGACGTCTTCATCGGCGTCTCGGCCCCGAACGTCCTGGACGGCGACGACGTGGCCGCCATGGCCGAGGGCGCGATCGTGTTCGCGCTCGCGAACCCCGACCCCGAGGTCGACCCGGCGATCGCCCGCCAGACGGCGGCCGTCGTGGCCACCGGCCGTTCCGACTTCCCGAACCAGATCAACAACGTGCTGGTCTTCCCGGGTGTCTTCCGCGGTCTCCTGGACGCGCAGTCCCGCACGGTCAACACGGAGATGATGCTCGCCGCCGCGACCGCCCTCGCCGACGTGGTCACCGAGGACGAGCTCAACGCGAACTACATCATTCCCAGCGTCTTCAACGAGAAGGTCGCGGGCGCGGTCGCTGGCGCGGTCCGCACGGCGGCCAAAGCCGCGGGCGCTTCGGCGCCCACGGCCCCCTGAGGGGCGCCCCGGCTCGTGTTTTCGGCTGCGGGCCGTGGGGGCTGGTCGCGCAGTTCCCCGCGCCCCTAAAGGGGCGCCTGCCTGACGGGGCGCCAGTTTGACGGGGCGTCTGCCGGAAGGGGTGCGGGGTGTTGTGACAGTGGCCACGGCGGTGCGGTTCCGGCGCGTCGTGGGAGGCTCGGACTGTGGCCGCCTTTAGGGTGGCGGCCAGGCTCGGGCAGTGCAGGCCTTTGCGTGTGACTCCCAAGGGTGTTCGTGTGACTCCCAGGGGTGCCGGATTGGCTTTCCCGCCGCAGGTGGGGGCAGGATGCGTCTTCGGGCGCGAGGGTCTGGCTACGGACCCGGGTCCGGGGACCGACCGAGGACCCTGGCAGCATCGACTTCGCTGTGCCCAATATGCGGCTCCGCCGCGTGGCACGCCTCAACGGCAAGAAGAACACGGGAGTAACAACATGAACCGCAGTGAGCTGGTGGCCGCGCTGGCCGACCGCGCCGAGGTGACCCGCAAGGACGCCGACGCCGTTCTGGCCGCGTTCGCCGAGACCGTCGGCGAGATCGTCGCCAAGGGTGACGAGAAGGTCACCATCCCCGGCTTCCTGACCTTCGAGCGCACGCACCGTGCCGCTCGTACCGCGCGCAACCCGCAGACCGGCGACCCGATCAACATCCCGGCCGGCTACAGCGTGAAGGTCTCCGCGGGCAGCAAGCTCAAGGAAGCCGCCAAGGGCAAGTAAGGCCAACGCCGCCCGCGTCACGGGACGGCACACGGCAGAGCAGTACGCGAATGGGGCGGCCACCCGATCATCCGGGTGGCCGCCCCATCGTCGTACGCGGGAAGGGTGTTATCCGAGCGCCTTGCCCGGCAGCTCGACCTTCGCGCCGAGCTCGACGAGCTTCTCCATGAAGTTCTCGTAGCCGCGGTTGATCAGGTCGATGCCGTGGACGCGGGAGGTGCCCTGGGCCGCCAGCGCCGCGATGAGGTAGGAGAAGCCGCCGCGGAGGTCGGGGATCACCAGGTCGGCGCCCTGGAGCTTCGTCGGGCCCGACACGACCGCGGAGTGCAGGAAGTTGCGCTGGCCGAAGCGGCAGTTCGAGCCGCCCAGGCACTCGCGGTAGAGCTGGATGTGCGCACCCATCTGGTTGAGCGCGGAGGTGAAGCCGAGGCGGGACTCGTACACCGTCTCGTGGACGATCGAGAGGCCGGTCGCCTGCGTGAGGGCGACGACGAGCGGCTGCTGCCAGTCGGTCTGGAAGCCGGGGTGGACGTCCGTCTCCAGGGCGATCGACTTGAGCTGGCCGCCCGGGTGCCAGAAGCGGATGCCCTCGTCGTCGATCTCGAAGGCCCCGCCCACCTTCCGGTAGGTGTTCAGGAACGTCATCATCGAGCGCTGCTGGGCGCCGCGGACGTAGATGTTGCCTTCGGTCGCCAGCGCCGCGGAAGCCCACGAGGCGGCCTCCAGGCGGTCCGGGAGGGCCGCGTGGGTGTAGCCGCCGAGCGAGTCGACGCCGGTGATCCGGATCGTCCGGTCGGTGTCCATCGCGATGATCGCGCCCATTTTCTGCAGAACGCAGATCAGGTCCTCGATCTCCGGCTCCACGGCCGCGTTCGAGAGCTCTGTCACGCCCTCCGCCAGGACCGCCGTCAGCAGCACCTGCTCGGTCGCGCCCACGGACGGGTACGGCAGCTGGATCTTCGTGCCCCGCAGCCGCTGCGGAGCCTCCAGGTACTGGCCGTCCGACCGCTTCTCGATCGTCGCGCCGAACTGCCGCAGCACCTCGAAGTGGAAGTCGATCGGCCGGCCGCCGATGTCGCAGCCGCCGAGACCCGGGATGAACGCGTGGCCAAGACGGTGCAGCAGCGGGCCGCAGAACAGGATCGGGATGCGCGACGAGCCCGCGTGCGCGTCGATGTCGGCGACGTTCGCGCTCTCCACGTGCGACGGGTCCAGGATCAGCTCGCCCGGTTCCTCTCCCGGACGGACCGTCACTCCGTGCAGCTGCAGCAGCCCGCGCACGACGCGCACGTCGCGGATGTCGGGGACGTTGCGCAGCCGGCTCGGCGCACTGCCGAGCAGCGCGGCGACCATGGCCTTCGGTACGAGGTTCTTCGCACCGCGGACACGGATCTCGCCCTCCAGCGGGGTGCCGCCGTGGACAAGGAGTACGTCATCTGAGCCGTTGACGGTCATGTATCTCGCGTTCCGATGAGTTGGACGGGGGACAGGGGAAAGCTGGGTTGTCGGGCCGAGCCGAAGAAGCAAGCGTAATGGCCGCCTACCCCCCTTCAGTAAGCCCAAGGGCGCCCCAGGGACGTCATAGCTTTGCCACAACACGAACCGCTCCCCGCCGGACACACGCGGTCACGGGCGCGCCCATGCGCTCCACCTGCACCTGTACGCCCTGAGCTGCATTCACTCGGGTACGGGCATTGCCTCCCCCCTGGCGGGGAAGATGCGGGATCATGTCTCGCATGACCGAGGTGTCCTCGCTCACAGGGCGGCTGCTCGTGGCCACTCCCGCCCTGGCGGACCCGAACTTCGACCGCGCTGTGGTGCTGCTCCTCGACCACGACGAGGAGGGCTCCCTGGGCGTCGTCCTCAACCGCCCGACGCCCGTGGACGTGGGCGACATCCTCTCGGGCTGGGCCGACCTCGCCGGTGAGCCCGGCGTCGTCTTCCAGGGCGGCCCGGTCTCGCTCGACTCGGCACTCGGGGTGGCCGTGATCCCGGGCGGCGCGTCCGGGGAGCGGGCTCCGCTCGGCTGGCGCCGGGTGCACGGCGCGATCGGACTCGTGGACCTGGAGGCCCCGCCGGAGCTGCTGGCCTCGGCGCTGGGTTCGCTGCGGATCTTCGCCGGGTACGCGGGCTGGGGCCCCGGTCAACTGGAGGACGAACTCGGCGAGGGAGCCTGGTACGTCGTCGAGTCCGAGCCCGGTGACGTCTCGTCGCCCGCTCCGGAGCGGCTGTGGCGCGAGGTGCTGCGCCGCCAGCGCAGCGACCTGGCGATGGTGGCCACATATCCGGACGACCCTTCGCTCAACTGATGCGCGTCGGCTTCAGCCTGTTCTTGCGAGGAACCCCGGCGTTCACGTCCAGGGAGGAATCGCATCTGGTGGTGGCGGTGCGGGGCGCCGCGGAGATCGGGCCGGGGGCGACAGGCCGCGGGGCGGCTGGGTGACTTCTCGGCGGAGCCGGGGCGTGCTGGGCGCTGTGGCCGTGGGGCGGGGGTGGTCGCTCGTTCGGGTGAGGGGAGGGGAACGCGTGGTGGCTGCTCGTACGGGTGTGTACGTTCCTGGTCATGAAGCTGGTGGTGCGGGTCAAACTCCTGCCGACGCCCGTGCAGGCGGCGGCACTTGCGGCGACCCTGCATGCCTGCAACGAGGCCGCCACCTGGGCCGCTCAGGTCGCCTTCGAGGAGCGGGCGGCCAAACCCCTGGCCCTGCGCAAGCACACCTACCAGCAGATCAAGACCCGGTGGAATCTGGGGGCGCAGGCCGCCCAGCACGCGATCAAGAAGACCTGCGACGCCTACACCACGCTGCGCGCCAACCTCCGCAACGGAAACCACGGCAGGCCCGGCTCGAAGCGGTACGAGAAGGCGGCCGGCAAGCCAGTCGCCTTCCGCGCGGACGCCGCTCAGCCCTATGACGACCGGATGCTGTCCTGGCAGCACCAGCAGCGCACGCTGTCGATCTGGACCGTGGCCGGGCGGATGAGAAACGTCGCGTTCACCCGTGAGCCGGGGCAGCTGGCGGTGGTGGCCGCGCATCGCAGAGGTGAGTCCGATCTGCTGTGCCGGGGCGGGCAGTGGTATCTGCTGGTGACCTGCGACATCGCCGAGGCCGGGCAGAACGCCCACCCGGTGGGGTTCGTCGGGGTGGACCTGGGCATCGTCAACATCGCCACCGCCTCCACCGGTGAGCGGTACAGCGGGCGCCGCCTGAACCAGTGCCGTGCAGCGGACCGCACGCTGCGCACCAAGCTGCAGACGAAGAACACCAAGTCCGCCAGGCGGCGGGCGAAGAAGCACGCGGGTAAGGAGAAACGCCGGGCCCGCGACCTCAATCACAAGATCAGCAAGCGCATCGTGGCGGAGGCGAATGGGGGTACCTCCCGCGCGAGCGAAGCCGAGCGTGGGGGAGCACCGGTCGCGGAATCGCCCTGGAAGATTTGACGGGCATCCGCGGACGGGCACGGCTGAGAAAGCCCCAGCGGGTCACGCTGCACTCCTGGTCGTTCCACCAGCTCGGCGCGTTCATCGCCTACAAGGCGAAACGCGCCGGGGTCCCGGTGGTGTACGTCGATCCGGCGTACACCAGCCGGGAATGCTCCCGCTGTCACCACATCGAGAAAGCCAACCGGCCCTCCCAGGCCGTGTTCGTCTGCCGGTCGTGCGGCTTCGCTGAGCACGCTGACCAGGGGGGCACCTCCCGCGCGAGCGAAGCCGAGCGTGGGGGAGCGTCCCACAACATCAGCCACCGAGGCTGGTACGCGTGGGTCCGCGGGGCCGAGTCACAGGCCCCTGCCCTCACCCTCATCGCCTGACCGCGACACCATCGAGTGTGAGAGCTGGACGCAGCCGGGACCACCGAGCCATCGGTGAACCCGAGCAGCAAGCCCGTCGCTTCAACGACGAGTAGTTGACTACTCTTGCGGTTATGAGCACTCTTGAGCCTGAGACCCAGCCCCAGCGAGGTACTGGGACGGGGACCCTCGTAGAGCCGGCACCGCAGACGTCGCACGGCGACGGTGACCACGAGCGCTTCGCCCACTATGTCCAGAAGGACAAGATCATGGCGAGCGCGCTGGACGGCACGCCGGTCGTGGCGCTCTGCGGCAAGGTGTGGGTCCCGGGCCGCGACCCGAAGAAGTATCCGGTCTGTCCCATGTGCAAGGAGATCTACGAGTCCATGGGCGCCGGCGGCGACCAGGGCAAGGGCGGCGACGACAAGTAACGCCCGGCGCGCCTCGGTGCGGTACGGCGCGTAGGACGAGAGCGGAGCACGGCCGCGGCGCCCCGATGCGGGGCCTGAGCACTCGGCGCCGCTGCCGCACCGGCCAGCGCGACCCCGGCACCGGTCACAGCGGACTTCTTCAGAAACTTCCGGCGGTTCAGCGGCAT
>NZ_JBFAHW010000065.1:0-58440 GCF_040654355.1 Streptomyces sp. NPDC050704
CGGACAGCTGCGCGGGGTACTTGTCCGCCTGCGTGGTGACACCCACCCGGTCCAGCAGCCCGCGGGCCTTCTCCTCGGCGACCTTCTTGTCCGCCTTGCGGACCTTGACCTGGCCCAGCATCACGTTCTCGAGCACCGTCTTGTGCGCGAAAAGATTGAAGGACTGGAAGACCATGCCGACGTCGGCGCGCAGCCGAGCCAGTTCCTTGCCCTCAAGGGGCAGCGGCTTGCCGTCGATCGAGATGTCTCCCGAGTCGATCATCTCCAGGCGGTTGATGGCGCGGCACAGGGTGGACTTTCCGGACCCGGAGGGCCCGATGACCACGACGACTTCACCACGGGCGATGGTCAGGTCGATGTCCTGGAGCACATGCAGCGCGCCGAAGTGCTTGTTGACGTTCTTCAGCACGACCAGATCGCCGGCCATGGGTACGGCGTCCTTGATCACCGAAACTTCGGTCATCGGCCTCTTGCTCCGTCCTCCTCGGTTGCGGAGGACAGTAGTAACCCCGCACGACCAGCGTCATTACATCTGAGGGGAAATTGAGCATAACGATCCGGCAGCAACCGGACACTCTTCGTGAAGAGTACTCTCGGGCGCGTACCGGGTGAGTAACGGAAGCCGCCCGCGACCCGCACCCCCTTGACGCCGTACTCGTCCATCGGCGTGACTTCCTCTTTGACGCACGCGCGCGTGCCCACGTCTACGCGCCGAGACCGTACGACCGATGAACCGAAGGGGGCCGGAATGAGACTGCTCCTGGTCGAGGACGACAACCATGTCGCCGCCGCGCTGTCCGCGGTCCTCGCACGGCACGGCTTCGACGTCGTGCACGCCCGCAGCGGCGAGGAGGCACTCCAGGCGCTCGTCCCGGAAAGTGACGGCTTCGGAGTGGTGCTTCTCGACCTGGGCCTGCCCGACCAGGACGGCTACGAGGTCTGCGGCAAGATCCGCAAGCGCACCAGCACTCCCGTCATCATGGTCACCGCGCGCGCGGACGTACGTTCCCGGATCCACGGCCTCAACCTCGGCGCCGACGACTACGTGGTGAAGCCCTACGACACCGGGGAACTCCTCGCCCGGATCCACGCCGTCAGCCGGCGCACCGTCCCCGACGACGCGGCGACCCCCGGCGAGACCGCACTGCACCTCGGATCCGTACGCATCGAACTGCCGACCCGGCAGGTCACGGTGGACGGTTCGGTCGTCCAACTGACCCGCAAGGAGTTCGACCTTCTCGCGCTCCTCGCCCAGCGACCCGGCGTGGTGTTCCGGCGGGAACAGATCATCAGTGAGGTGTGGCGCACCAGTTGGGAGGGGACCGGCCGCACCCTGGAGGTGCATGTCGCGTCCCTGCGCTCCAAGCTGCATATGCCGGCCCTGATCGAGACCGTGCGCGGCGTCGGGTACCGGCTCGTCGCGCCCGTGGCGTAGCGGGCCCAGGTGCGTTCACGTCTCCTCCCGCTGCTCATCATCCTGATGGCGGCCGTACTGCTGGCCCTCGGCGTCCCGCTCGCCGTGAGCCTGGCGGCGGCCCAGCAACAGAGGGTGATCGTCGACCGGATCGACGACACGGCACTTTTCGCGTCCCTGGCACAGTTCGTCGCCGACAGCCCGAGCGGCTCCAGGGTCGACACCCCGAACGAACGCCGTGAGACGCTTCGCAAGGAACTCGTCAAGTACCACGAGGTGTACGGCATCAACGCCGGCGTCTTCTACCGCCGCAACGAATCGGCCATGGCCAACGCGCCCGCGACCTGGTACGTCCCCGCGGAGGGCGAGGTCCGTGACGCGTTCGAAGAGGCGCTCCTGAGCCGCCGAAGCCAGGACCCGAAGCAGATCTGGCCGTGGCAACGCAATCGTCTCGTCGTCGCGTCGCCCGTCATCTACGACGGCGACGTCGTCGCCGTCGTGGTCACCGACTCGCCCACCGGGCAGATGCGTTCGAAGATCCTGCGCGGCTGGGTGGTCATCGGCGTGGGCGAGGCCGCCGCGATGCTCCTCGCGCTCGGCGCCGCGCTGCGGCTGACCGGCTGGGTGCTCCGGCCCGTACGCGTCCTCGACGCCACCACCCACGACATCGCGACCGGTCGCCTGAAGTCCCGGGTCGCGGCCGCCGGCGGGCCGCCGGAACTCAGGCGCCTGGCCCGGTCGTTCAACGAGATGGCCGACAACGTCGAGGACGTACTGGAGCAGCAGCGCGCCTTCGTCGCCGACGCCTCGCACCAACTGCGCAACCCGCTGTCCGCCCTGCTGCTGCGCATCGAGCTGCTCGCCCTGGAACTCCCGCAGGGCAACGAGGAGATCGCCTCGGTCCGCACCGAGGGCAAGCGCCTCGCCCAGGTCCTGGACGACCTGCTCGACCTGGCGCTCGCCGAGCACGTCGACGCGGACCTGCGGCTCACCGACATCGGCGAGCTGGCCGCCGAACGGGTTGCGTCCTGGTCTCCCGTCGCCGACGACAAGGGCGTACGACTCGTCGGGAACTGCCCGGCCACGACCGCCTGGGCCGACCCGGTCGCCCTCTCCAGCGCCCTGGACGCGGTGATCGACAACGCGCTGAAGTTCACCCCCGAGGGCGAATGCGTCGAGGTCGAGGTGTCCTCCAACGGCGAGCACTCGACCGTCGTGGTCACCGACCGAGGGCCCGGCCTCAGCGACGACGAACTCACCCGCGTCGGCGACCGTTTCTGGCGCAGCCCCGGCCACCAGAACATCAAGGGGTCGGGCCTCGGACTGTCCATCTCCCGCGCGCTGCTCGCGGCCGGCGGCGGCTCGATCGCGTACGAACGCCATGAGCCGCATGGTCTGCGGGTGACGGTGACCGTCCCGCGGGCCGTGCCCGGGGCCTGACAGGGTCGCCACGGCGCCTGAGGGGCCCGCTGCCGCCGTTCCGCGGTCGGGTGTGCAATCAGGCGTGGACGGGGCCCGTCGCGGCTGTACGAGCCGCTACGGCTTCACGGAGCGGTAATAGCGCCGTGCGCCCTCGTGCAGCTCCAGCGGGTCGGTGTAGATGGCGGTCCGCAGGTCCACCACCTGTGCCGCGTGCACCTTCTCACCGATGCGGTCGCGGCTGTTGATCACCGTGCGGGTCATGCCCTCGGCCAGCGTCTCGGCCGTCCCGGCCCGCGTCACGAGCAGGTTCGCCACCGCCACCGTCGGTACGGAGTTGCCCGCCTGGGCCTCGGGGTAGGCGTCCGCGGGCATCACGGCGGCGCGGTAGTAGGCGGCCTCCCCGCCCTGCGCGTGCAGCTTCTTCACCAGGTCCGCGCCGATCGGGATCAGCCTGGTGGGGAAGTCGTTCGAAAGGTCGGACACGGCGCTGGTCGGGAGCCCGCCGGACCAGAAGAAGGCGTCGATCTTTCCCGTTCTGAGCAGTTCCGGCATGGCCTGTATGCCCACGGACACCGGCTCGATGTCCTTCTGCAGGTCGAGGCCGGCCGCGTCGAGCACATGCTCCGCGATCAGCTGTACTCCGGAGCTGAGCTGGCCAACGGCCACCCTCTTGTCCCGCAGGTCCTCGATGGAGTCCACGGTGGACGTGCGGGGGACCACCACGTGCACGTAGTCGTCGTACAGCCGTGCGCAACCGCGCAGCTGGTCCGCGCCCTGCCCGCCCGCACGCTTGTACTTCTCCACGGCGTCGGCCGCCGCGATGGTGAAATCGGCGTCCCCGACGGCCACTCGCTTCACGTTCTGCAGAGAGCCCTCGCTCGGCACCAGGTCTACGTCCAGGCGCGGCATGTCCTTCGCGAGCGCGTTCTGCAGCAGCTTGCCGTACAGCTGGTACACGCCGGTCGACGTCCCCGTGCTGAATGACACCGTCCCGGTCGGGGAACTCTTGCCCAGCGGCAGCAGCCACCACAGCAGCAGCCCGAAGGCCACGAAGGCGGTGGCCGAGCCTTGCAGGGCCCGGCGCCTGCCGATACGGGGGAGTGCCTGGAACATGCGCGCGATCCTGTCAGCTCACCGGCCGTGATGACCAGGGCTGGACCCATAAGCGCCCTCCACGCGCGCGTGGAGGGCGTGGAGGGGGCCCCGGGATCGGTGGGCCGAATCCGGCACAGCACGCATGGCCTGCGCCAGACATGGCACTCGTGGCGGGCATGAGCACCACGCAGGCCTCATGCACCGAACCCGTCACCTCTGTCTTCACCTGGCAGGTGCGCCCCGGCCGGGAAGCCGACTTCGAAGAGTGGACCCGCGGTGTCACCGCTTGCGCGTCGCGGTTCCCCGGAAACCAGGGTGTCTCCTGGCTGCGCCCGGAACACGGTCACCGGTTCCACGCCGTGCTCCACTTCGCCGATCCCGAGCGGCTCACCGCATGGCTGACATCACCGGAGCGGGCGGAGTGGCACGCGCGGATCGACGGCATCGCCACCGAAGTCAGCAGCGAACGGCAGTCGACCACCGGCCTGGAGGGCTGGTTCCGTCTGCCCGGAACCACCGTGCAGGCTCCGCCGCGCTGGAAGATGGTCCTGGCCACCTTCCTCGGCGCCTATCCGCTCACCTTCCTGATCCAGTGGCTGGTGACCCCGAGTACGACCAGCTGGCCCCTGCCGTTGCGGGCCGCGGTGTTCCCGTGCGTACTGCTGCCCATGCTGACGTACGTGATCATGCCCGCGCTCAGCCGCGTGCTGCGGCTCTGGCTCTATCGGCCGCCCGACGGTTGACCCTCGGCAGGACATGACCCACCTCACACGCGTTGCGGCGAGGGCTCCGGAACAACGCGGCGTACTCCGCCGTTCCTCTTTACGTGGCTGCGGAGGGGACAGTGTCCCCGGGCCTCACCTATAGCCCATGGGGACGATCGTTCGGCTGAAGCCCCATGGAGCCTTTCGCCGACAGGCGACCGCCCTCCGCGAGCCACCACGCACGGCCCCGGCTGGTCTCCCCCGTCCAGCCGGGGCTCTGTTCTTTCGCGGGGTGCTCCTGGAGAACTGGAGCAGGCCGCGTGCCACCTTCAGGACCGGGCCGACCTCGGGCCACGGGACATCCGGCGGGTCGGCCGGACGCGGTACTCGGCCCGCAGGGCCGGGGAGGCGGGGGCTGTCCGAGGCACCGCCTACCCTTATGGCATGAGCAGCAGCGACCGGAGCCTGGCAGTGGGCGTCAATCGAAGTTATGAAATCCGCACTTATGGATGTCAGATGAACGTCCACGACTCCGAGCGGCTCTCCGGGCTGCTGGAGACCGCCGGTTACGTGCGCGCGCCCGAGGGTTCCGACGGTGACGCGGACGTCGTCGTCTTCAACACGTGCGCCGTGCGGGAGAACGCGGACAACCGGCTGTACGGCAATCTCGGCCGGCTCGCACCGATGAAGACGAAGCGGCCCGGCATGCAGATCGCCGTCGGCGGCTGCCTCGCCCAGAAGGACCGCGACACCATCGTCAAGAAGGCGCCCTGGGTGGACGTCGTCTTCGGTACGCACAACATCGGCAAGCTGCCCGTCCTCCTGGAGCGTGCCCGCGTCCAGGAAGAGGCGCAGGTCGAGATCGCCGAGTCGCTGGAGGCGTTCCCGTCGACGCTGCCGACCCGCCGCGAAAGCGCGTACGCCGCCTGGGTGTCCATCTCCGTCGGCTGCAACAACACCTGCACGTTCTGCATCGTTCCGGCGCTGCGCGGCAAGGAGAAGGACCGCAGAACCGGCGACATCCTCGCCGAGATCGAGGCGCTGGTCGGCGAGGGCGTCTCCGAGATCACGCTGCTCGGCCAGAATGTCAACGCCTACGGCTCCGACATCGGCGACCGCGAGGCCTTCAGCAAGCTGCTGCGGGCCTGCGGAAAGATCGAGGGCCTGGAGCGCGTGCGCTTCACCTCGCCGCACCCCCGCGACTTCACGGACGACGTCATCGCCGCGATGGCCGAGACGCCGAACGTCATGCCGCAGCTGCACATGCCGATGCAGTCCGGTTCGGACACCGTCCTCAAGGCGATGCGCCGGTCGTACCGGCAGGAGCGGTACCTCGGCATCATCGAGAAGGTCCGCGCCGCGATTCCGCACGCGGCGATCACCACCGACATCATCGTGGGCTTCCCCGGCGAGACCGAGGAGGACTTCGAGCAGACGCTGCACGCCGTCCGCGAGGCCCGCTTCGCGCAGGCGTTCACGTTCCAGTACTCCAAGCGTCCCGGAACCCCGGCGGCCACCATGGAGGGGCAGATTCCCAAGAAGGTCGTCCAGGAGCGCTACGAGCGCCTGGTCGCCCTTCAGGAGGAGATCTCCTGGGACGAGAACAAGAAGCAGGTCGGCCGCACCCTGGAGCTGATGGTCGCCGAGGGCGAGGGGCGCAAGGACGGCGCCACGCACCGCCTCTCCGGGCGCGCCCGCGACAACCGCCTGGTGCACTTCACCAAGCCTGACGCCGAGGTCCGCCCCGGTGACGTCGTCACCGTCGAGATCACGTACGCCGCCCCGCACCACCTGCTCGCCGAGGGCGCCGTCCTCGATGTGCGCCGCACGCGCGCGGGGGACGCCTGGGAGAAGCGCAACGCCGCCGAGGCCGCGAAGCCGGCGGGCGTCATGCTGGGCTTGCCGAAGATCGGGGCTCCGGCACCGCTGCCGGTCGCGACGGGCAGCGGCTGCGGCTGCGACTGATCGCGGCGACCGACCGCGTCAGGGGCTGCCGGGGGAGGGGTTCCTCCTGCCGTGCAGCGTGGAGTCCACCGAGCCTGCCGCACGAGTCCGGGACAGCCTTCCCGCCGAGCGCCGGGAGGTGCCGGACCGCGGGCCGGCCGTACTGCCGGCCGACCCGCGTCACAAGCTGTCGTACGCCGTGGGCGGCGACGAGGCGACTCGCGAGACGGCGCTGCCGCGGAACCTGTTCATCGAGTACGTGATCAGCGACGGCGAACTCGCAGAACTGCTCCCCACGGTCATCGATCTCGCGGACGTGCTCGTCGAGGAGTGAGGCCCGGCGAGTGGTGGCGCCCGGCGGCGGAGTGACGCCCGGCCGTCGCACGGGGCTACGCTGCCGATCATGCTTGTCGCCGCCGCCGTGTGCCCCTGTCCGCCCCTGCTCGTGCCCGACGTCGCCGCGGGCGCCGCGGGCGAGCTGGCCGCGGCACGCGCCGCTTGTACGGATGCGTTGGGCGTGCTGGCCGCCGCGCGCCCCGACCGGCTGGTGGTCGTGGGGCCCGCCGGACCGAGCGGCCGCGGGGCCCATCCCGAGGGCGCGTGGGGATCGTTCCGCGGGTTCGGGGTGGATCTTGATGTGCGACTGGGCGGGCACGGTGCGCCGGCGGCGGAGAAGCCGGGTGAATCGGAGGGGCCGGGTGAATCGGAACGCTCGGAGCTTGCCGGGTCCTCGCAGCGGGCGCTGCCCTGCTCGCTGGCCGTCGCCGCCTGGCTGCTGCACCGTACCGACTGGTCCGATGCCCCCGTCGAAGGCCTCGGAGTGGGGGAACCTCTCGCGGCCGAGCGGTGTATCCAAGTGGGAGAGGAAATCGTCGCGCGGCCCGAGAGGGTGGCACTGCTGGTGATGGGCGACGCCAGCGCGTGCCGCACGCTCAAGGCGCCGGGGTATCTCGACGAGCGGGCGGAGGGGTTCGACGCGGAGGTCGCGCGTGCGCTGGAGGCGGCGGACGTGGCCGCCCTCAAGGCGCTGGACGCCGAGCTGGCGTACGAGCTGAAGGCCTCCGGCCGGGCCCCCTGGCAGGTGCTCGCCGGCGCGGCCGACGGCGCGGGGCTCGGGGGCGCGCTGCTGTATGAGGACGCGCCTTATGGCGTGGGGTACATGGTGGCCGCGTGGTCGTAGCCCGCGTGAGGAGTCGACCGTGGCGGGCGGGTCCTGCGGCGGTACGGCTGCCGTGGGCGCGGGCGCAGGTACCCGGGATGGGCCCGCGCCCGGTCCGAGGACAGGCCGATGCCGGCGCGCACTTGGTTTGCTGCAGTGGCTTGGTTTGCTGCGGTGTGGGCCCGAGGGACACGCCCCTTGCCTGATACGGGACTTGGCGTGCTCCAGAACCGTGGCGTGGCGTAGGCGTCGTGGCGCGGTGCAAGCACTGTGGTGCGGCCGAGACCATGGCGTGCCCAAGGTCGCGTGCAGTGCAGTGCAGTGCACGTGCAGTGCCGTGCCGTGCCGTGCCGTGCCGTGCCGTGTCGTGGTGGGGTTCAAGATCCGAGGCGCGATCCAGGCACCGGCACCGCGGCATGCTCCACAGGGCTGTCACACGGCTCGTCGCTCGCCGCCGGGGCTGAAGCAGCGTGGCGCGACGCACGGGCTCGCGCCCTGGCGTGCTCAAGAGCCAGAGCGGCAGCCCAAGCAGCGCCGGCGCGCCGGAGCGTCGGAACGCCCCAAGAACACGGCGGACGGCCGAGAGCCGCAAGCGCTCCGTGGCCGTCCGCCGATGTGCTGGGCTGGTCCTTCAGGATGCCGAGGACGGTGGCGACGAGGTCGGCGGAGGCATCACGTCACCGTCCGTCCCGTCGCTCTCCTTGTGCGCGATCCGGTCCAGGGCACCCTTGGCCTTGCCCGTGCCTGTCTGGATCTTGCCGCTGTACCTGCCCTTGGTCTTCTCATCGGCCAGCTTCGCGGCCTTGTCGAGGCCCTGTCCGATCTTGCCCCCGTGCTGTTGCGCGAGGTCGGAGACCTTCTCCTTGGCAGGCGCGAGTCCGGCTCTCAGATTGTCCAGGAGACCCATGGTTCGCCTTCCCTCGCGGGACAGTTACTTGCGGGCACCCTCGCCGGCCTCGCTGTCGGCCGCCTCTTCGGCGGACTGCTGCTTGGGGATCTCGACACCCTCCGCCGCAGCCTCGTCGGACTCGGCGGACGCCGACGCCGATGTCGACTCCGACGCGGTTTCGGTCTCGGCCGACCCCTGCGCCGCTTCCCCCGCCTTACCCTTCGCCTCCGCCTCGGAATCGGCCGTCAGTGTGTCGGCCTGTGCCTCGGCGGTTGACGCCTCCTCTGATCCTTTGGACTTAGACCCTTCTTTGCGAAGAAGCCGTGCAAAAACGCCCATATCCACTCCATGCCTTACTCGTGTGGGCGAAATCCCGCGTCGCCCGGTGCGTCCCATTGCGTCGCCCGGGGTCACCGGTTCTCGAAACCGGCGGCTGGAACCTCGCAACAGGCAACGACCCCGGCCCTGTGGCGTCACGTAGCTCGTTCGAGAAGTGGCCCCGACGTTTGCGAGACTGTTGCGGTGAGTAGTGCAGCTCCCGCCCCGCGGGTCATCGCCGTCGTCGGTCCCACCGCGGCGGGTAAGTCCGATCTGGGCGTCCATCTGGCCCAGCGACTCGGCGGCGAGGTCATCAACGCCGACTCCATGCAGCTCTATCGAGGGATGGACATCGGTACAGCGAAGTTGACGCCCGAGGAGCGCGACGGAATCCCGCACCATCTCCTGGACATCTGGGACGTGACGGTGACCGCGAGCGTCGCCGAGTACCAGCGTCTCGCACGGCACCGCATCGACGCGCTGCTCGCCGACGGGCGCTGGCCGGTCCTCGTCGGCGGCTCCGGGCTGTACGTCCGCGGCGCCGTCGACAACCTGGAGTTCCCCGGCACCGATCCCGAGGTTCGGGCCCGCCTGGAGGAGGAGCTCACCCTGCGCGGCTCCGGCGCGCTGCACGCCCGGCTGGCCGTCGCCGACCCCGAGGCGGGGCACGCGATCCTGCCCAGCAACGGCCGCCGGATCGTCCGGGCCCTGGAAGTCATCGAGATCACCGGCAAGCCCTTCACCGCCAACCTGCCCGGCCACGACTCCGTCTACGACACCGTGCAGATCGGCGTCGACGTGGCGCGTCCCGAGCTCGACGAGCGCATCGCCCGTCGGGTGGACCGCATGTGGGAGGCCGGCCTCGTCGACGAGGTGCGCGCACTGGAGGCGCACGGGTTGCGCGAAGGGCGTACGGCATCGCGGGCCCTCGGCTACCAGCAGGTGCTCTCGGCGCTCTCCGGGGAGTGCACCGAGGAGGAGGCGCGTGCGGAGACCGTACGAGCCACCAAGCGCTTCGCGCGCCGCCAGGATTCCTGGTTCAGACGCGATCCGCGGGTGCATTGGCTGAGTGGGGCTGCGGTGGATCTCACAGAACTTCCGCAGCTCGCGCTGGCATTGGTCGAACGACCGGTCACAGCCTGATCACGTCATGGCATCGGGACGCTCCGGCCGTCATCCCGGCCTCCCGGGCCGTGCCATCATCGAGCTTCGATCGACCAAGTGGAGTCCGAGTTGGGAGGGCGCGTGGCGATGGAGGCCGGCCCTCGCGACACCGCACAAGGCGCGGAGCAAGGCACCGCCACCGGCGGGGCGCACGACACCGCACAGGATCAGCAGGACCCCGACGGGGACCGGCTGAGCCCGGACGGGCCCGACGAGGCCGGCGGTGTGACGGCCGACGGACCTGAGCCGGACGAGATGTTCGCGGGTCCCGAGGTCGAGGTCGAGCTGCGCCCCCAGCGGCGTATGCGCATCTGGCAGCTCGCGCCCATCGTGAGCCTCGCCGCGCTCGGCTCCCTGATGTTCGCCTTCCCGCTGGCCTTCGACTTCGGCGACAGCGGGGCCATGGTGGCCATGCTCGGTCTGCTGATCTGCTCCTGCGCCGCGGGCTGGGGCATGATGGCCGCCCGTCGTGTGGGTTACACGTGGCCTGGCCTCCCGCAGCGCGGCTCCGACCGCCGCCGGGACTGGCGCGTCGTGATCGCGTACACCGTGGTCGTCACCGCGGTCGTGGTCCTCGCCGTGTGGCGCGTGGCCCGCCTGCGCTGAGCGTCCCGGTCCGGATGCCGCCGGCGAGTGCGGTCCGGCTGCGGACCGGTCGGCCGGGCTGTCGTAGCGAACCCGTACGATCGAGGAATGAGCACGCGGATCGCCTTCCTCAAGGGGCACGGGACCGAGAACGACTTCGTGATCATCCCCGACCCCGAGAACTCCATCGACCTGCCTCCGGCCACCGTCGCCGCCCTGTGCGACCGCCGCGCGGGCATCGGCGGGGACGGTCTGCTGCATGTCGTACGCTCCGCCGCCCACCCCGAGGCCGCGGCGATGGCGGCCGAAGCGGAATGGTTCATGGACTACCGCAACGGCGACGGCTCGATCGCCGAGATGTGCGGCAACGGAGTGCGTGTGTTCGCGCGATACCTCCAGCGTGCCGGGCATGTGGTCGAAGGAGACATCGCGGTCGCCACGCGCGGCGGCGTGAAGGCGGTGCACATCGCCAAGGAGGGTGACATCACCGTCGGCATGGGCAAGGCGCTCCTCCCCGAAGGGGACGTCACCGTGAGCGTCGGGGAGCGCAGCTGGCCCGCGCGCAACGTCGACATGGGAAACCCGCACGCGGTCGCCTTCGTGGAGGACCTCGGCCACGCCGGAAACCTCTACACCCCGCCGCCGTTCAGCCCTGCGTCCGCGTACCCGGACGGTGTGAACGTCGAATTCGTCATCGACCGTGGCGTGCGTCACGTCGCTCTGCGTGTCCACGAGCGCGGTGCCGGTGAGACCCGCTCCTGTGGCACGGGCGCGTGTGCCGTAGCTGTGGCGGCGGCGCGCAGGGACGGCGCCGACCCCGCCCTGACCGGTACTCCGACGACGTACACCGTCGACGTGCCCGGCGGGCGGCTGCTGATCACCGAGCGGACCGACGGCGAGATCGAGATGACCGGGCCCGCGGTGATCGTCGCTGAGGGTGAGATCGACGCCGAGTGGTTCGAAACCGTGACCCCCTGAACCTTCGCTCGAATGGGTGATCCGTTTCACGCTCGGCGAGAGACGGTCAGCCGGGCGTGGTGGGCTCGGTAGCATCAAGCACCGGCCCGGACGGGGGAACGACGCCATCCCCAGAGCCGCGTACGCCATTGGGGCACCCCGTCCGCCGGTCCACGCAGCCGGAGGTGCCCATGAGTGCGGAGGCCACGAACCCCGCGATGCCCGGCCCCATGACGCCAGGGGTGCATCGCAGGAAGGGCCGGCCCCGGATCGATCTGCGGCGCCTCGGCCGGGCCGCTCTCCTGGGGCCCGCAGCCCGTGGCCGGCTGCCCGACGCGATCGGTCACGTGGTCGAGGCCCATCGCGCCCACTACCCCGACGCCGACCTGGACCCGCTGCGCCGGGCCTACGTCCTCGCCGAGTCCTCGCACCGCGGCCAGATGCGCAAGAGCGGCGAGCCGTACATCACGCACCCGCTCGCGGTCACCCTGATCCTCGCCGAACTCGGCGCCGAGACCACGACCCTGACGGCGTCTCTGCTCCACGACACCGTCGAGGACACGGAAGTGACGCTCGATCAGGTGCGTGAGGAGTTCGGCGAGGAGGTCCGCTATCTCGTCGACGGCGTCACGAAGTTGGAGAAGGTCGACTACGGGGCGGCGGCCGAGCCCGAGACGTTCCGCAAGATGCTCGTCGCCACCGGCAGCGACGTACGCGTGATGTCGATCAAACTCGCCGACCGGCTGCACAACATGCGCACGCTCGGTGTCATGCGTCCCGAGAAGCAGGAACGCATCGCCAAGGTGACCAAGGACGTTCTGATCCCGCTGGCCGAACGCCTCGGCGTCCAGGCCCTGAAGACCGAGCTCGAGGACCTCGTCTTCGCGATTCTGCACCCCGAGGAGTACCAGCACACCAGGGAACTCATCGTCAGCAACGCCTCGCGCGCCGACGATCCCCTCGCCGAGATCTCCGAAGAGGTGCGCGCCGTTCTGCGCGAAGCCGGACTCCCGGCCGAAGTCCTCATCCGGCCACGGCACTTCGTCTCCGTGCACCGCGTCTCGCGCAAACGCGGCGAGCTGCGCGGCGCCGACTTCGGACGCCTCCTGGTGCTCGTCAACGAGGACGCCGACTGCTACGGGGTCCTCGGCGAACTGCACACCTGCCTCACGCCGGTGGTCTCGGAGTTCAAGGACTTCATCGCCGTCCCCAAGTTCAACCTGTACCAGTCGCTGCACACCGCCGTCGCCCGCGCCGACGGCCAGGTCGCCGAAGTCCTCATCCGTACGCACCAGATGCACAAGGTCGCCGAGGCCGGCGTCATCGCGCTCGGCAATCCCTACGCTCCTCCTTCGGAGGAGCAGACGGACGGTGACGGCGAGCGCCCTGTGGACGGCGAGCGCGTCGACCCCACCCGCCCCGGCTGGCTCTCCCGTCTCCTCGACTGGCAGGAGGCCGCCCCCGACCCCGACACGTTCTGGTCCACGCTCCGCGAAGACCTCGCCCAGGACCGGGAGATCACCGTCTTCCGCCCCGACGGCGGCACACTCGGGCTGCCCGCGGGCGCCAGCTGCGTGGACGCCGCGTACGCCCAGTACGGCGAGGACGCGCACGCCTGCATCGGCGCGCGCGTCAACGGCCGCCTGGCGACGCTGAGTACGGTCCTGAGCGACGGCGACACCGTGCAACTGCTGATGGGCCAGGACCCGTCCTCGGAGCCCTCCAGAGAGTGGCTGGAGCACGCGCACACGCCTGTCGCGCGGATCGCCATCACCCGCTGGCTGGCCGCGCATCCGTCGCCGGTCGCCGAGCCCGAGACGCCGGCCTCGACCCCGCGCCCGTACGCGGACGGCCCTGCCGCACGCCCGGCCGCCGCGGACGTCGTCGTGGACCAGCCCGGCGCGACCGTACGCCTCGCGGGCTGCTGTACGCCCGTACCGCCCGACGAGGTCACCGGCTTCTCCGTACGCGGGGGAGCGGTGACCGTGCACCGCGTCGAGTGCGCCGCGGTGGCGCGGATGAAAGGCGCGGGGCGTGCGGAGGTCGACGTGCGCTGGGGCGACACCACGGAGTGTCGCGTCACGCTCGTCGCCGAGTCCTTCGGACGGCCGCATCTGCTCGCCGACCTCACCGAAGCCATCGCGCTGGAAGGCGTCCCCATCGTCTCGGCGATCGTCGAACCGCCCAGCCAGCAGCGCGTACGCCACACCTACACGCTCCAACTCCCGGACGCCGCCCACCTTCCCGCGCTGATGCGGGCCATGCGCAATGTGCCGGGCGTGTTCGACGTGACCCGGGCCCAGCACCCGACGACGGCGTCGTAGGAGGCCGTCGGGAGCGGGCGCTCCCCGGCCGGCAGCCCCGCCAGGTCACGCGGGAAGAGTCCATTCGGGTGGACGTGGTGCGAGTCGGCACCGCACGGCGGGTGGGCGCTGATAGCCGTGGTCCATGCTGCGCACCCCCACGACCTCCCGTACCGGGATGTCAGGCCCAAGGGCCCCTCGACGGCTCCGGACGGCCCTCCTCGCCTCCGCCGCCTCCGCCTGCCTCATCGCCGCGAGCGCCCCCTCGCCGGCCCCGCTCGGAATCGGCGACCGCCTCTTCCCGTACCTGGGCAACCCCGGGTACGACGTCACGGCGTACGACCTCGCCTTCACCTATCCCGGCAGCAACAGCAAGCCACTGCCGGCCGTCACCACGATCGAGGCCCGGACGACGGCCTGGCTGGAACAGTTCAATCTTGACTACTCGCACGGAACGGTGCGATCCGTCGAGGTCGAGGGTGCGCCGGCGGAGTTCCGGAGCGCGGGTGAGGACCTGGTGGTCACTCCCCGGGAACCGCTGCCGCCCGGTGTCCGGATGCGGATCACCGTGCGCCACGACAGCAACCCCATGCCTGGGAAGGACGAGGAGAGCGGCTGGGTGCGGACCAAGGACGGTCTCGCCATGGCCAACCAGGCCGACGCCGGACACCGGGTCTTCCCCGGCAACGACCACCCCTCGGACAAGGCCCTTTTCACCATCCGGGTCACCGCCCCCAACGGGTACACGGCCGTCGCCAACGGGCTCCCCGTAGGAGTGGTCCGCCGGGCCGCGGCCACCACCTGGACGTACCGGACCGAGCACCCCATGGCCACCGAGCTGGCCCAGGTCTCCATCGGCCGTTCCGCCGTGCTGCACCGAGAGGGACCGGACGGTCTGCCCGTACGCGACGTGGTGCCCACCAAGGACCGCGAGCGGCTGGAACCGTGGGTCAGGAAGACGCCTGGCCAGATCGCCTGGATGCAGGAGAAGGTCGGCCGCTACCCGTTCGAGACGTACGGACTGCTGATCGCCGAGGCGCGGACCGGGTTCGAACTCGAGACACAGACGCTCTCTCTCTTCGAGAGAGAGCTCTTCACCCGGCCCGAGTACCCGAAGTGGTACGTCGAGGCGATCATGGTGCACGAGCTGGCGCACCAGTGGTTCGGTGACAGCGTCGCCCCGCGGACCTGGTCCGACCTGTGGCTCAACGAAGGACACGCCACCTGGTACGAGGCCCTGTACGCCGAGGAGAAGGCCGACAGGCCCATGGAGGCGCGGATGCGTGCCGCCTACCGCGCCTCCGACACCTGGCGGGCCGCCGGTGGCCCGCCCGCCGCGCCCAAGGGGGCCGAGCCCGGCGAGAAGCTCAGCATCTTCCGGCCGAACGTCTACGACGGGAGCGCCCTGGTCCTGTACGCGCTGCGCGAGGAGATCGGCCGGCCCGCCTTCGAGCAGCTGCAGCGGACCTGGGTGAGCACCCACCGCGACGGCGTGGCGGACACCGCGGACTTCATGCGCCTCGCCGCAGGTATCGCGGACCGCGATCTGAGCGGGTTCTTCGAGGCGTGGCTCTACGGGGAGAAGACCCCGCCCATGCCGGGGCACCCGGACTGGCGCAGCGCGCCGCCCGCGGAGAAGGCCCCGAAGAGCACGCGATGACCCGTGACAGTCCGCGATGAACAGTCCGGAATAACTCGATGACGAGACGGGCCGTGCCGTGCGACCATCGTCGGGTCAACGACGCCTCAGGCCGACGACACGGCCCTCCGGTACTCCGGCCGGGAATCTCCCGGCGGCCCCGGACGTTGTGGTGGGTGACGGATCGCAGTCCGTCGCCCCAGAGGTACCCCATCGACGTAAGGACCCAATGACCTCCTCTTCTTCCCCTTCCCAGGACACGCAGAGCCTCGCGCAGAACTACCCCGACGGTCTTCGGGCCGATGCCCTGATGGAAGAGGACGTCGCCTGGAGCCACGAGATCGACGGAGAGCGGGACGGCGACCAGTTCGACCGCTCCGACCGCGCGGCCCTGCGCCGCGTGGCAGGCCTCTCCACCGAACTCGAGGACGTCACCGAGGTCGAGTACCGACAGCTCCGCCTGGAGCGCGTGGTGCTCGTCGGCGTGTGGACCACGGGAACCGCGGCGGACGCGGACAATTCCATGGCGGAGCTGGCCGCTCTCGCGGAGACCGCGGGTGCGCTCGTACTCGACGGAGTGGTTCAGCGCCGCGACAAGGCGGACCCGGCCACGTACATCGGGTCCGGCAAGGCCAACGAACTGCGTGACATCGTTCTCGAAACGGGCGCCGACACGGTCATCTGTGACGGTGAGCTGAGCCCCGGCCAGCTGATCCACCTCGAAGACGTCGTCAAGGTCAAGGTCATCGACCGTACGGCCCTGATCCTCGACATCTTCGCCCAGCACGCCAAGTCCCGAGAGGGCAAGGCGCAGGTCGCGCTCGCGCAGATGCAGTACATGCTGCCGAGGCTCCGAGGCTGGGGTCAGTCGCTGTCCCGTCAGATGGGCGGCGGCAAGGGCGGCGGCCTCGCCACCCGTGGTCCCGGTGAGACCAAGATCGAAACCGACCGGCGTCGGATCCGCGAGAAGATGGCGAAGATGCGCCGGGAGATCGCGGACATGAAGACCGGCCGCGAGATCAAGCGCCAGGAGCGCCGTCGACACAAGGTGCCGTCGGTCGCGATCGCCGGTTACACCAACGCGGGCAAGTCCTCGCTGCTCAACCGCCTCACGGGCGCGGGCGTGCTCGTCGAGAACTCGCTGTTCGCGACCCTCGACCCGACCGTGCGCCGGGCCGAGACCCCGAGCGGGCGGCTGTACACGCTGGCGGACACCGTCGGCTTCGTACGCCACCTGCCGCACCACCTCGTCGAGGCGTTCCGCTCCACGATGGAGGAGGTCGGCGACTCCGACCTGATCCTGCACGTGGTGGACGGTTCGCACCCCGCACCGGAGGAGCAGCTGGCCGCCGTACGCGAGGTCATCCGTGACGTGGGCGCGACCAAGGTGCCCGAGATCGTGGTGATCAACAAGGCGGACGCGGCCGATCCGCTGGTGCTCCAGCGGCTGATGCGGATGGAGAAGCGTTCCATCGCGGTCTCGGCCCGCACGGGCCTCGGCATCGACGAGCTGCTCGCGCTCATCGACGTCGAACTGCCGCGTCCCTCGGTCGAGATCGAGGCGCTCGTGCCCTACACGCAGGGCCAGTTGATCGCGCGTGCCCACGACGACGGCGAGGTGATCTCCGCGGAGCACACCCCGGAGGGCACGCTGCTGAAGGCACGGGTGCACGAGGAACTGGCGGCGGACCTGGCGCCGTACGTTCCGGCGCCCGCCGCCTGATCCACAGAGCGAAACGGCCCGCTCCCTCTCGTAGGGGGCGGGCCTTCGCCATGGGTCCGAGGCGCCGGCGAGCGAGGAACCGCCGGACGTACGGCGCTACTTGGCGCCGTACTCCCTGCTCATGTTGTCGAAGAGCGTTTCGGCGCCCTTTCCGAGCTGTGGTCCCGCGAGCCAGGTGTTGTCGGCCGGGCCGATCGACGTGTTCGAAACCAGCTTGGTCGTGCCGTCGACGACACGGAACCAGCCGCCACCGGACGAACCGCCGGTCATCGTGCAGCCGATGCGGTACATCGTCGGCAGACTCGGGCTGAGCGAGAGACGGCCCGGCCGGTCGACGCACTTGTGCATGATCAGGCCGTTGTACGGCGGCGCGGCCGGGTAGCCCCAGGCACCCATCGCTCCCGCGTCCGCGGCGGCCGGCGTGGAGAAGTCCACGTCCAGCGCGGTGCCGACGGTCTCCTCAAGGGACTTGGAGCCCGACTCCGGCTTCACATGCAGCACCGCGTAGTCGTACGCGGCACCTTCGCCGCCCGACTCCGAGCCGCCCTGAATCCACTCGTCGGAGGTCGAGACCCAGTCCGCCCAGTACTGGCCGTACGGAGCGATCTCCTGCTGAGCCGCGCCCGCCAGCTCGGACTCGGACTTGCCGAGGTCGTTGTACGCGGGGACGAAGGCGATGTTGCGGTACCAACCGCCGCCACCTCCGGCGTGCACGCAGTGGCCGGCCGTCCACACGAGGTTGGACTTCCCCGGGTTGCGCGGGTCCTTGACGATCGTGCCCGAGCAGACCATCGAGCCCTCGGGGGAGTCGAAGAAGACCTTGCCGACCGGGGCGGCGTTCTCGTGGTACGGGGTCTTCTCCCGGGTGGCGGTGACCGGGGACGGCGCCGGGTCGCTGATGCCCTGGTCGGCCGACGCGTCCTTCGCGGAGATCGTCTTGTCCGGGTCCTTGGCCGACTTCATCCGCTCGGGCTTCCAGAGGCCGTCGATCACCGGGTTGACGAAGTCCTTGGCCTCACTGAGCCACTTGTCCTGGTCCCAGTTCTTCCATTCGCCGTTCTTCCACCGGTCGACATCGATGCCGTGCTCCTTGAGCTTGTCGGCGATGTCGGCGGGAATCTCGATCTTGTCGTCGCCCGCGGCCTGGGAGGTGGTGCCACCGGGTTTGTCGGCGGCCTTGTCGTCACCCGGGCCGCAGGCGGTGGCGGTGAGCGCCAGGGCCGCTACCAGCCCGGTGGCGGCGAGCACGCGGCGCCGCCCGCGCCTGCTCGCGAAAGACGGACGTGTGGAACCCATGGTGCTGTTACCCCCGATTGAACGTGCACAAGTCATGTACGGGTCGGGCGCGAAGTCGGCTCTCCGTGAAGCCCGCGCCGCCGCGACACCTCACTATGCCCGCCGAGTCGGGGACGAACGGCGGCGGGGCGGTGAAGGTTTCCGTGAGGCGTCCCGCCGCCGTCCGACCCCGTACCGCTACCCCTGACCGGCGAACTTCTCGCTCACCTCGTCGTAGATCCCCTTGGCCTCCGCGCCCAGGTGCGGGCCCGCGAGCCAGCCCGCGCTCACCGGGCCGATCGAGGTGTTGGACACCAGCGCGGGCTTGCCGTCGGAGCCCGTCGCGACCCAGCCACCGCCCGACGAACCACCGGTCATGGTGCACCCGATGCGGTACATCGTCGGCTCGGACTCGGCGATCGAGAGCCGCCCCGGCTGGTCCGCGCACTGGAACATCGTCTCGCCGTCGAACGGCTTCGCGGCCGGATAACCCGTCGCCGTGATGTCGCCGACCTCGGACACGGTCGGCGCGTCGAAGTCCACCGGAAGGGCCGAACCGACGGTCTCCTCCAGGGACTTGCCGTCACCGCCCTTCTCCGGCGTCACCTGGATGACGGCGAAGTCGTACGCGGCACCGTCACCGCCCGTCGCGCCGCCCTGTTCGATCCACTGATCGGAGGTCTGCGCCCACTCACCCCACCAGACACCGTACGGAGCGACCTCCTCCTGGGTGGCGTTCTTAAGGTCCGCCGCCGCCTTGGCGTCGTTGTTGTACGAGGGTACGAAGGCGATGTTGCGGTACCAGCCGCCCTTCTTGCCGGCGTGCACACAGTGGCCCGCGGTCCACACCATGTTGGACTTGCCCGGGTTGGCCGGATCCTCGACCACCGTCGCCGAGCAGACCATCGTGCCCTCGGGGGAGTCGAAGAACACCTTGCCCGCCTCGGGGGCGTTGTCGTGGTACGCGGCCGGAACCGCCTTGGCGGCGACCGGCGCGGGCTCCGGGTCGGTCACGCCCTGGTCACCGGAGAGGTCGCTCTCGTCGACGCCTTTGCCCTGGTCCGGGTCCTCGGCCTCACGCATGCGGTCCGGGTCCCACAGGTCCTCGATGATCGGGTTGATGTAGTCACCGGCCTCGCGCAGCCAGTCGTCCTTGTCCCAGTTCTTCCAGGCGCCGTTCTTCCACTTGTCGACGTCGATCCCGTGCTCTTTGAGCCTGTCCTTGATGTCGTCCGGGATCGTGATCTTGTCGTCGCCGCTGCCGGCCGCGGAGGCCGATGCGTCGCCGCCCGCGTTGGTGTCGTCGCCCGAGGCACAGGCGGTGGCGGTCAGCGCCAGCGTGGTGGCCAGGCCGACCGCGAACAGCAGGGGAGAGGTTCCGCGGCGCGAGCTCCTCCCTCGACGGGCGGCGAACGACGGGCGTATGGGTCGCATGGTGTGACTCCCCCTGGAGGTGAACGAACAACTCTGTGCTGCCACATGTGGCTGTGCGCGGATCCGGGGACCCGTACGTACCTGATGTGAACCGTGGGCGCTGATCAGCAGGAATCGCTGAACGGCACCACAGACTATGCCGTTGCTGTGGGGGACTTCCGACGGAACCGCAACGGTTCCGTCACGGCAAGGATCTTCGTCCCGCCGTTGCCCCTCGCGGTCCCCGTCGTTGGTACGTACGGGGGACGTTCCGGCTGTGTTCATCCCCTTGCCGCCTCCCACCCGGCGGCCGAGCAACTCGCCTCTGGACAGCGGGAGGACCGACAGACATGGCTGTGACCGAGTCTGCGCCCGAGGTGGCGCCCGCACCGCACGAGGCTGTCGCGCAGCCTGCGCCCGGTGGGCCGGCCGAGGGGTCCGCGGTGATGCCCGCGGTCGGCGAACGCCCGGACACGCGCCCGGTGTTGGGGGCGCGCGCGGCGCACGACGGGATTCTGCGGCGGCAGTCGGCGCGCGAGTCCGCGGCGCGCACCTACGCGCGCGCCCTGCCGATCGTGCCCGTGCGGGCACGCGGGCTGACGATCGAGGGCGCCGACGGGCGCCGTTATCTCGACTGCTTGTCGGGCGCGGGGACGCTGGCGCTCGGGCACAACCACCCGGTGGTACTGGAAGCCATCAGAAAGGTCCTCGATTCGGGGGCACCCTTGCAGGTCCTCGACCTGGCCACACCCGTCAAGGACGCGTTCACCACCGAGCTGTTCCGCACGCTGCCGGCCGGGCTCGCCGACCACGCGCGCGTGCAGTTCTGCGGGCCCGCCGGTACGGACGCCGTCGAGGCAGCGTTGACCCTGGTGCGTGCCGCGACCGGGCGCAGCGGGATCCTCGCCTTCGCCGGCGCGTACCACGGGATGACCGCGGGAGCGCTCGCGGCATCCGGGGGCGCGTCCGACGTACGTGTCGCGCGCCTGCCCTATCCGCACGACTACCGCTGCCCGTTCGGCATCGGCGGTGAGCGCGGGGCCGAACTCGCCGCGCGCTGGACCGAGTCCATCCTCGACGACACCAAGTCCGGGGTGCCGAGCCCGGCCGGGATGATCCTGGAGCCGGTGCAGGGCGAGGGCGGAGTGATTCCGGCGCGGGACGACTGGATGCGGCGGATGCGGGAGATCACGTCGGCCCGCTCCATCCCGCTGATCGCCGACGAAGTCCAGACGGGGGTCGGCCGGACCGGCGCCTTCTGGGCGGTGGAGCACAGCGGCATCACGCCCGACGTGATGGTCCTCTCCAAGGCCATCGGCGGCAGCCTGCCGCTGGCCGTCGTGGTCTACCGCGACGACCTCGACGTATGGGAACCCGGCGCCCACGCGGGCACGTTCCGCGGCAACCAGCTCGCCATGGCAGCAGGCGCCGCGACTCTCGCCTACGTCCGTGAGAACCGTCTCGCCGAGCGCGCCGCCTCTCTGGGCATCCGCATGCTCACCCAACTCCGGGGCCTGGCCGCGGACTTCGCCTGCGTGGGCGACGTACGAGGCCGCGGGCTGATGATCGGAGTCGAACTCGTGGACCCCGACCAGCCGTCGGCGTCCACCGGAGGACCGCCCCCTGCCGCCCCCGAACGGGCGGCCGCCGTCCAGCGGGAGTGCCTCCGACGTGGACTGATCGTGGAACTCGGCGGCCGCCACTCCAGTGTGGTGCGGCTACTCCCACCGCTCACGATCACTGACGAGCAGGTCAGCGCCGTGCTCGACCGGCTGGCGGACGCGGTGGCTGACGTCGCGTCCGCGGGGCTGGGCGGGCGAGGAGCTGCGGCACCCGGGCAGGCCGGGCAGGCCGAGTGCTCCGGATAGGCCCGCGCCGCGGACGGTGGGGGCGGCTTCGGCGGCACGGACGGCTTGGACGGCTTGGCGTGAGCCGCCGGACCTGTCGTCGTGCGGTGATACCCGCAGGGCCTCACCAGCGGCTCTGCCTCCTTCCCCATACCTCCCCGTACCGAACGGCATCTCGGCCAGAAGACGCCCTCCACCCGAACTGACCAGCAAACACACAGCCCCGACGTACGCCAGAACAGCCCTGGTTCGTCGCCGCACGAGCCTGAACCACCTCACAAGGAACCCTCTTGAACGTCACTCCCGCCCCTGACGGCCGTCCCCACACCCACGAGCGCGGAGCCCGAGGCACGCAGGCCCCTCTCGGGCCGGGGGCCCAATCGGTCCCCAGGCAGAAGGGAGGACCCCGGGGGTCCGAACGGCTGCGCGGTGCCACCACCGACCTCCTGGAACACCCCGATCCGCACACCGCGGCCCAGGCCGCGGCCATCGAGAACCTGCTCCGCTGCTGGGTACGCGAGCACGACCTCCACGCTCACGACGACGGCACCCTTCGCATCCCACTGCCCGCCAGCGGCGCCTCCCTCGTTGCCCCTGTCCACTACTGGTCCTCCACGGGATGGCACCGCTTCGGCCTCCCGTACCTCTCCGACACCGCTGACCAGGCGCCACCCACAGACGCGGTCACACTGGCCGCCCTGCTGGGACGAGAGACACCGACGGGCCGGGTTCCTGCCCAGCCACATTCCTCCGGCGGCGCGAACGCACTTGCCGAGCCACCCCTTCCCGCCGACGCGGTTGCGCCCGGCGAGCCGGCCGCCTCCGCAGGGGCGAATGTGTCTCCCCGGCCAGACGCCGCAACCGACAGCGGAGACCTGGTCAGCCGAGTCGCCGACTCCATGCGGCGAACCGTCGTGTTCATCACGGACCGCAGGGAGAACCCCACCGACGGCGAGGACCTCTTCCTCTCCGCCGAACAGGCGCTGCTGCTCGGTCACCCGCTGCACCCCACCCCGAAAAGCCGCGAGGGACTCACCGAGGCCGAAACGCTCCGCTACTCACCCGAGTTGCGCGGCTCCTTCCCTCTGTCCTGGATGGCCGTTGCCCCTTCCGTGCTCGTCACCGACTCGGCCTGGACCGAGCGGGGGCGCCCCGTACCCGCGGAGCAGCTCACCCGTCGGCTCGCCGGCGCCGGGCTGCCGCTGCCCGACGGGTACACCGCGCTGCCGATGCACCCCTGGCAGATCCGCGAGGTCCGCCACCGACCCGAGACGGCGAAACTGCTGGATGTCGGCCTGCTCCAGGACCTCGGCTCTCATGGCTCCTCGTGGCACCCCACCTCCTCCGTACGCACCCTTTACCGCTCCGGCGCCCCTGCGATGCTGAAGCTGTCGCTGAGCCTGCCGATCACCAACTCCCGCCGGGAGAACCTCCGCAAGGAGCTCCACCGTGGCGTCGAGGTCCACCGCCTGCTCCGCGGCGGCCTCGCCGAACAGTGGCAGGCGGCCCACCCGGGCTTCGACATCGTCCGCGACCCGGCCTGGCTCGCGGTGAACGACCCGCACGGCAACCCCGTACCCGGGCTCGACGTGATGATCCGCCACAACCCGTTCACGCCGACGGACGACGCCTCTTGCATCGCCGGACTCGTCTCACCCAGGCCCCAGACCCAGCCCGCCGGACAGGAGCAACGCGCCGAGCAGAGCAGGCCCACGATGCGGTCCCGGCTCACCGAGATCGTCACCCGGCTCGCCGGGCGCACGGGCCGTCCGCGCGGAGCCGTCGCCGCCGAGTGGTTCCTCCGGTACCTGGAGCAGGTCGTACGCCCCGTCCTCTGGCTGGACAGCGAGGCCGGTATCGCGCTGGAGGCCCACCAACAGAACACCCTGGTCCTGCTGGACACGGAAGGCTGGCCCATCGGCGGCCGCTACCGCGACAACCAGGGCTACTACTTCCGCGAGTCCCGTCGAACGGAGCTGGACAAACGGCTCCCCGGGATCGGTGAACAGAGCGACACCTTCGTCTCCGACGAGGTCACCGACGAACGCTTCGCCTACTACCTCGGCATCAACAACGTGCTCGGTCTCATCGGCGCCTTCGGCTCCCAACGCCTGGCCGACGAACGACTGTTGCTCGCCGCCTTCCGCCGCTTCCTCACCGATGTCGCCTCCGGCCCCGCCCGACTGCGTACCTCCCTGCCCGTCCACCTCCTCGACTCACCCGTCCTGCGCTGTAAGGCCAACCTGCTGACCCGGCTGCACGGCCTCGACGAACTCGTCGGCCCGGTCGACACCCAGTCCGTCTACGTCACCATCGCCAACCCCCTTCATTCCTGAGGAACATGACCCACCCCGTCTCCTGAGAGGAGCGTCGCCGTGCCTCCCACCGATGCGAGCACCGACGCCGGTACCGCCCCCTTCTCCACCGTCGACAGCAAAACCGGCCCCGGTGCGGACAGCGAGGACACCCTCGACCTGCGTCTGCCCGACGAATTCCTCGCGCTCTTCGCCGGGGAGGCCGAAGCAGCCGGTGGGGTCGCGGAACGGGACGAGGAGATGGGGACGGCGCGGGGCATGGCGAAGGCCGTCTTCGCCACTCAGGCCGGTGACGACCTGCTCGACCGTGTCGGCGACTGGGGGCCGACGGCCACCTCAGCGGGCGTCTTCCACCTGGTCCCCGTACGCATTGACCGCGACCTTCCGCTCATCAGCCGCTGGATGAACGACCCTGCTGTAGCTCCCTTTTGGGAGCTCTCGGGACCAGAGACGGCGACCGAGAATCATCTGCGCGCTCAACTCGGCGGCGACGGGCGCAGCGTCCCCTGCCTCGGAGTGCTGGACGGCACGCCGATGAGCTACTGGGAGATCTATCGCGCCGACCTCGATCCCTTGGCCCGCCACTATCCCGCCCGCCTTCACGACACCGGGATCCACCTCCTCATCGGTGGTGTCGCCAATCGCGGGCGAGGACTGGGCGCCATCCTGCTCCGAGCCGTCTCCGACCTTGTCCTTGACCGACGTCTCTCGTGCGCACGCGTCATCGCGGAGCCCGATCTTCGCAACACCCCCTCCGTGTCAGCCTTCCTCAGTGCCGGCTTCCGGTTCTCCGCCGAGGTCGATCTGCCCGATAAGCGGGCAGCCCTCATGGTCCGAGACCGGGCCCTGCGCGATCTGTTGTAGCGCCGTCACTTTTAGTACACCGCCCGTCCCGATCAGGTTCCCAGTCGAGGAGTCTCCGTGCCGAACCCGTCCGCCACCCCGGCTTCCGGGGAGCCGTCCTTGCTCTACGACCCGCCCGAACTGAGCCGGGAGCGATGGGAGGGAGCCGGGCGCCGCCTGCTCGCCAAGATGATCGGTGAGTTCGCCCACGAGGAGATCCTGCGGCCGGAGCCGGCCGCGAGCCGTGCCGGTGGACAGGAGCCTGGCGGAAAAGCGCCTGATGGAAACGCGCCAGGCAAACACGCCGTGCCCGATGGACCGGCCCTGCCCGGCGAATCCGCCGACGCCGGTGGACCGGCCGAGCCCATCGGATCTGCCGCACTCGACGGGCCGGTCGTGCCCGATGGCCCAGCAGCGCCCCACAGAGCTTCCGCGCACGATGGGCCAATGGCGGTCGCCTCAGCCGCCGTTTCTCCCGGGGACGCAGCGCCGGTCAAAGCTCCTCACCCCAGAGGAGACGATTCGCCAACCTTGACGAACGCCCAGCAATCTCCCCCCACTCTTCCCGCGGCTGGGCAGCCGGCCCCACCGCCCTTCACCAAGACCAAAACGGAAAGAGCCGACTCCGACGGCGCTCGCCCCTACACTCTCCGCCTCGATGCCGGCGACATCCTGACCTTCCGCGCCCGCCGTGGCGCCTACGGCAGCTGGCGAATCGATCCTGGGTCAATCACCTTGACCGAAGCAACCAGCGGCCCCCGAGCTCCCCGCCCCTACACCGACCCCCTCGACTTTCTCACCCGCGCCCGCGGCACGCTGGGCCTCGACGGTGCCACCCTCGGCCACCTGATCCGCGAACTGACCACCACCCTGGCCGCGGACGTACGTCTCGACCACACCGCGCTCCCCGCCGCCCGTCTCGCCGACCTGGGGTACGCCGAGTTGGAAGGTCACCAGACAGGCCATCCCTGGATCGTCCTCAACAAGGGGCGCCTCGGGTTCTCCGCGACGGACGCCGCCCAGTGGGCACCCGAGGGTCGCAGAGCGACGGCCCTGCCCTGGATCGCGGTACACACCTCGCTCGCCACCTACCGGGGCGTAGCGGGCCTGGACACCGCCGACCACCTCTACGCGCGCGAACTCGACCCCGCCACCAGGGAGTCCTACGACACCGCGGTACGCGCGCGTGGGCTCACTCCGGAGGCGTATCTCTACCTGCCCGTGCACCCCTGGCAGTGGAACGACGTGGTGCTGCCGCTCTTCGCACCCTCCGTCGCCGAGGGCGCGATCGTTCCGCTGCACCCGGACGGCGACCTGCGGCTGCCCCAGCAGTCGATCCGCACCTTCCTCAACACCTCACGCCCGGACCGGCACACCGTCAAACTGCCGCTGTCCATCCTCAACACCCTCGTGTGGCGCGGCCTCCCGACGGAACGCACACTCGCGGCCCCCGCCGTCACCGCCTGGATGCACGGCCTGCGTGACGCCGATCCCTTCCTGCGCGACACCTGCGAGGTCATCCTTCTCGGCGAGGTCGCTTCGGTGACGGTCGGGCACCCGGTGTACGACGTGTTGCCGGAAGTCCCGTACCAGTACAAGGAGTTGCTCGGCGCCATCTGGCGCGAGCCGGTCTCCCGCCATCTGGCGCCCGGTGAACGCGCCCGCACTCTGGCCGCCCTCCTGCACACCGATCCGGACGGCCGTGCCTTCACGACAGAGCTCGTCGAACGCTCGGGCCTGGCCCCACGGACCTGGCTGCGCCGCCTCTTCGCAGCGCTGCTGCCGCCCCTGCTGCACTTCCTCTACCGCTACGGCACTGTGTTCAGCCCACATGGCGAGAACGCGATCGTTGTCTTCGACGACCACGACGTCCCTGTCCGACTCGCCGTGAAGGACTTCGTGGACGACGTGAACGTCAGCGCCGAGCCGATCCCCGAGCACGCCTCCATGCCGGACGACGTACGAGCCGTTCTGCTCGCCGAGCCGCCCGCGTTCCTCACCCAGTTCATCCACTCCGGTCTCTTCGTCGGTGTCTTCCGCTATCTGGCGCCGCTCTGCGAGGAACAGCTCGACGTCCCCGAGGCCGAGTTCTGGTCGTTCGTCCGAGCCGAGATCCTCCGCCACCAGAAACTTTTCCCGGAGCTCAAGGAGCGTTACGCAAAGTTCGACCTGCTCACCGCCCGTATCGAGCGCCTGTGCCTCAACCGGAACCGGCTGCACCTCGACGGCTACCGCGACCGCCCCCAGCGCCCGCACGCCGCCGTGCACGGCACCGTCCCGAACCCGCTGCACCAGCTGTGATCACCGACCAGGCACGCGTCTTGATCGCGTCCCTCGCTCCGGCCTTGATCGCCCGGTTGTCAGTGCCGCCCCGTAGGGTGGTCGCGCTATGACAGAGCCCTCACTCCCCGAACTCCTGCATGCCGCCGTCACAGCCGTCGGCGGCACGGAGCGCCCTGGCCAGGTGACCATGGCCGAAGCTGTCGAGCAGGCCATCGACGACGGCTCCCATCTGCTGGTCCAGGCAGGCACCGGCACCGGAAAGTCGCTCGGCTACCTGGTGCCCGCGCTCGCGCACGGGGAGCGGGTCGTCGTGGCGACGGCCACCCTGGCGCTCCAGAGACAGCTCGTGGAGCGGGATCTGCCGCGTACGGTGGACGCGCTCCATCCGCTGCTCCGCCGCCGCCCCGACTTCGCGATGCTCAAGGGCCGGTCGAACTATCTGTGCCTGCACCGGCTGCGAGAAGGCATGCCGCAGGACGAGGAGGAGGGCCTCTTCGACCAGTTCGAGGCCGCCGCGCCCACCAGCAAGCTGGGCCAGGACCTGGTGCGGCTGCGGGACTGGTCGGACGAGACCGAGACCGGCGACCGCGACGATCTCACACCCGGTGTCTCGGACCGTGCCTGGTCCCAGATCTCGGTGTCCTCCAGGGAGTGTCTGGGCGCCTCGAAGTGCGCCTACGGGGCCGAGTGCTTCGCGGAGATGGCCCGCGAGCGCGCCAAGCTCGCCGATGTCATCGTCACGAACCACGCCCTCCTCGCGATCGACGCCATCGAGGGAGCCCCGGTCGTTCCGCAGCACGAGGTGCTGATCGTCGACGAGGCGCACGAGCTGGTCTCCCGCGTCACCGGGGTCGCGACCGGCGAGCTCACACCCGGCCAGGTGAACCGTGCCGTGCGGCGCGCCGCGAAGCTCGTCAACGAGAAGGCCGCCGACCAGCTCCAGACGGCTGCCGAGGGCTTCGAGCGACTGATGGAGCTCGCCCTGCCCGGCCGCCTGGAGGAGATTCCGGAGGACCTCGGATACGCGCTGATGGCCCTGCGCGACGCCGCCCGTACGGTGATCTCGGCGATCGGTGCGACCCGTGACAAATCCGTCGGGGACGAGGACGCGGTGCGCAAGCAGGCCCTCGCGTCTGTCGAGACGGTCCACGACGTGGCGGAGCGGATTACGAACGGCTCCGAGTGGGACGTCGTCTGGTACGAGCGGCACGAGCCCCGCGGCGGAGGCGCATATCGATACAGCGGCGCCTCCCTGCGGGTCGCCCCGATGTCCGTGTCGGGCCTGCTGCGCGAGAAGCTCTTCACCGACCGCTCCGTCGTGCTGGCCTCGGCCACGCTGAAGCTGGGCGGCGATTTCAACGGTGTGGGCGCCTCACTGGGCCTCGCCCCGGAAGGCACCGAGGGTGAGGACATCCCGCGGTGGAAGGGCCTCGACGTCGGCTCGCCCTTCGACTACGGCAAGCAGGGCATCCTGTACGTCGCGAAACACCTGGCGCGGCCCGCGCGGGACGGCGACCGCGGGGACATGCTCACCGAGCTCACCGAACTGATCCAGGCAGCCGGGGGTCGCACGCTCGGCCTGTTCTCCTCGATGCGGGCCGCCCAGCTCGCGGCGGAGGAACTGCGGTCCCGCATCCCGGAGTTCCCCATCCTGCTCCAGGGCGAGGAGACCCTCGGCGAGCTGATCAAGAACTTCGCGGCCGACCCGAAGACCTGCCTCTTCGGCACGCTCTCGCTCTGGCAGGGCGTGGATGTCCCGGGCGCCAGCTGCCAGCTGGTCGTCATGGACAAGATCCCCTTCCCGCGCCCCGACGACCCCCTGATGAGCGCCCGCCAGAAGGCCGTCGAGGACGCCGGGGGCAACGGTTTCATGGCCGTCGCCGCCACTCACGCGGCCCTGCTGATGGCTCAGGGTGCCGGCCGCCTCGTACGGGCGACAGGAGACCGTGGCGTGGTCGCCGTACTGGATCAGCGGCTCGCCACGGCTCGTTACGGCAGCTACCTGAAGGCGTCCATGCCCGACTTCTGGTACACGACGGACCGCAACCAGGTGCGGCGGTCGTTGGCCGCGATCGACGAGACGGCCCGGAAGGCGGAGGGCGAGTAGATCAGCAGACCACTGGGTCGGCCCCTGCTCGAAGCAGGGGGCCGACCCAGTGAAGAGCGTCAGTCCGGACAGCTCAGTCCGGACAGCACAGGGCCCCGGAACCGGCGCAGGGGTCCCGGGGCCCGGTCAGGGGCGGAGGCTCAGATCCGCCGCAGCACTGCCACGACCTTGCCGAGGATGGTTGCCTCGTCGCCGGGGATCGGCTGGTACGCGGAGTTGTGCGGCAGCAGCCACACGTGGCCGTCCTCGCGCTTGAAGCGCTTGACCGTGGCCTCGCCCTCCAGCATCGCGGCGACGATGTCGCCGTTCTCGGCGACCGGCTGGCGGCGGACCGTCACCCAGTCCCCGTCGCAGATCGCGGCCTCGATCATCGAGTCGCCGACAACCTTCAGGACGAACAGCTCGCCGTCGCCGACCAGCTGCCGGGGCAGCGGGAAGACGTCCTCGACCGACTCCTCGGCGAGGATCGGGCCGCCGGCGGCGATCCGGCCGACCAGCGGGACGTACGACGCGGCCGGCTTGCCCGCCGTGTCGGTGGGCTGCGCGCTGGACTGGTCGGACCCGCGGACCTCGTAGGCTCGCGGTCGGTGCGGATCGCGGCGCAGGAAGCCCTTGCGCTCCAGTGCCATCAGCTGGTGTGCGACCGAGGAGGTGCTGGAGAGGCCCACGGCCTGTCCGATCTCCCGCATGGACGGCGGGTAGCCGCGCCGCTGCACGGAGTCCCTGATGACCTCGATCACCCGGCGCTGCCGGTCGGTGAGTCCGGAGCTGTCCGCCCGGATACCTGGAGGTCGGCCCGGCAGGGAGCGTGTGGGCTTGGGCGCCTCCTGATTCACTGCTTCATTCATTGCATGCACCGGCTCAAATCGGCCCTGGGAGCGGTCCTGGGCAGTGATGGTGGCACTGTCTGCGGTGGTGGTCACGTCGGCCCCTCTCGTTCGTCTCCCTGCTGCACAACGGTAGTTGCTTTCGAAAGGTTGCGCCAAACACACGTTCGAGTGAAAAATCAGGGATGACGTGACGTGATCATGTGTCTAGGTGTATAGCTGACGCTGCGCAGGGCGGACAAAAGCGCTCATTGTTGTACTCTTCGCCGCCGGAGCGATGGCCTTGTGGGCCGGGGCGGGGCGAGGGTCAGTCTGCCACCAGGCATCCCGTGGGCCGGGAACCGGCCCCCTGCCGCTGTGCCGCCCACCGTATCCCCGTACGCTCGCCGCCGGTATGGCCGCGCGGCACATGCCAATACGGGCGCGACACGCGTGTCGGGTGTGAATCTGCGGGTCAATCCCCACATGTAGTGGTTGGATTGCGGCAGCAGCCCAGAAGTTGTGGTCCCCCGGTGTTTTGGGGCCATGGTCATCACCTATGCTTGGGGCTGCTTCGAGGGGCTCAAAGGGCCTGTCGAGGCCATTGAGTCGTGCTGTGCAAGGAGGGATGGAGTTCGATGCACTGCCCCTTCTGCAGGCACCCCGACAGCCGCGTCGTCGACAGTCGTACGACGGACGACGGTACGTCGATCCGCAGGCGCCGCCAGTGTCCTGACTGCTCCCGTCGTTTCACGACGGTGGAGACGTGCTCGCTCATGGTGGTCAAGCGGTCCGGAGTCACCGAACCGTTCAGTCGTACCAAGGTCATCAACGGCGTGCGCAAGGCATGTCAGGGACGGCCTGTCACCGAGGACGCACTCGCCCAACTCGGCCAACGGGTCGAGGAGGCGGTGCGGGCAACCGGAAGCGCCGAGCTGACCACCCACGACGTGGGACTGGCCATACTCGGCCCCTTGCAGGAACTCGACCTCGTCGCCTATCTGCGATTCGCGTCCGTCTATCGGGCGTTCGACTCGCTGGAGGACTTCGAGGCCGCCATCGTGGAACTCAGGGAAGAGACGCAGCGCCCCGCCGCGGCCGACGAAGACGCGGGCGAGGAGCGCCAGGGAACCGACCGCGGATCCGGAGGGGCTGTCGAAGTCCCTGCGCCCGCCAACGCCGCCGACTGACGAGAGGGGCCGGACCGAGTCCGGCCGACCGGCGGCGATCACAGACCTGTTGCGGGCGTACGCGTACGCGGCGCGCGCAGCACCAGACACACACCGTGCCACGGGAAGAACCAGGCACTTCAGGGCGTTTTAGCCTGATACAGGGAGGCGGCATGACAGAGACGGCGAGCGGTCCGGCACGAGGTTCCCGCGCAAAGGGAGCCAAGGCCAAGGGCCTGCGCATCGAGCGCATCCACACCAGCCCCGGCGTGCACCCGTACGACGAGGTGGCGTGGGAGCGTCGGGACGTCGTCATGACCAACTGGCGCGACGGCTCGGTCAATTTCGAGCAGCGTGGCGTCGAGTTCCCCGACTTCTGGTCGGTGAACGCGGTCAACATCGTCACCAGCAAGTACTTCCGCGGTGCCGTGGGCACCCCGCAGCGCGAGGTGAGCCTCAAGCAGCTCATCGACCGCATCGTGAAGACGTACCGGAAGGCCGGTGAGGACTACAAGTACTTCGCCTCGCCCGCCGACGCCGAGATCTTCGAGCACGAGCTGGCGTACGCCCTCCTGCACCAGATCTTCAGCTTCAACTCGCCGGTGTGGTTCAACGTCGGCACGCCCCAGCCTCAGCAGGTCTCCGCCTGCTTCATCCTCGCCGTCGACGACTCCATGGAGTCGATCCTCGACTGGTACAAGGAAGAGGGCATGATCTTCAAGGGCGGTTCCGGCGCCGGCCTGAACCTCTCCCGGATCCGCTCCTCCAAGGAGCTGCTCTCCTCGGGCGGCAACGCCTCGGGGCCGGTCTCCTTCATGCGCGGTGCCGACGCCTCCGCAGGAACGATCAAGTCGGGTGGCGCCACGCGCCGCGCGGCCAAGATGGTCATCCTGGACGTCGACCACCCCGACATCGAGGACTTCATCCAGACCAAGGTCAAGGAAGAGGAGAAGATCCGCGCGCTGCGCGACGCGGGCTTCGACATGGACCTGGGCGGCGACGACATCACGTCCGTCCAGTACCAGAACGCCAACAACTCGGTCCGCGTGAACGACACGTTCATGAAGGCCGTGGAGAACGGCGACAAGTTCGGCCTGACGTCCCGCATGACCGGCGAGGTCATCGAGGAGGTCGACGCCAAGGAGCTCTTCCGCAAGATGGCCGAGGCCGCCTGGGCCTGTGCCGACCCGGGCATTCAGTACGACGACACGATCAACCGCTGGCACACGTGCCCGGAGTCCGGCCGCATCAACGGCTCGAACCCCTGCAGCGAGTACATGCACCTGGACAACACGTCCTGCAACCTCGCCTCGCTGAACCTCATGAAGTTCCTCAAGGACGACGGCCTCGGCCACCAGTCCTTCGAGGTCGAGCGCTTCGCCAAGGTCGTCGAGCTGGTCATCACCGCGATGGACATCTCCATCTGCTTCGCGGACTTCCCGACCCAGAAGATCGGCGAGAACACCCGCGCCTTCCGCCAGCTGGGCATCGGTTACGCCAACCTCGGCGCGCTCCTGATGTCGACCGGCCACGCGTACGACTCCGACGGCGGCCGCGCCCTCGCCGGTGCCATCACGTCGCTGATGACCGGTACGTCGTACAAGCGCTCGGCGGAACTCGCCGCGGTCGTCGGCCCGTACGACGGCTACGCCCGTAACGCGCAGCCGCACCAGCGCGTCATGAAGCAGCACTCCGACGCCAACGCCGTGGCCGTCCGCATGGACGACCTGGACACGCCGATCTGGGCCGCCGCCACGGAGTCCTGGCAGGACGTGCTCCGCATCGGTGAGAAGAACGGCTTCCGCAACGCGCAGGCCTCGGTCATCGCGCCCACCGGCACCATCGGTCTCGCGATGTCCTGCGACACCACCGGTCTTGAGCCCGACCTCGCGCTGGTCAAGTTCAAGAAGCTGGTCGGCGGCGGTTCGATGCAGATCGTCAACGGCAGCGTGCCGCAGGCCCTGCGCCGCCTGGGGTACCAGGAGGAGCAGATCGAGGCGATCGTCGCCCACATCGCCGACCACGGCAATGTGGTCGACGCCCCCGGCCTCAAGCCCCAGCACTACGAGGTCTTCGACTGCGCCATGGGCGAGCGTTCCATCTCCGCGATGGGCCACGTCCGCATGATGGCCGCGATTCAGCCGTGGATCTCCGGCGCGCTCTCCAAGACGGTCAACCTGCCGGAGTCGGCGACCGTCGAGGACGTCGAAGAGGTCTACTTCGAGGCGTGGAAGATGGGCGTCAAGGCGCTCGCGATCTACCGCGACAACTGCAAGGTCGGCCAGCCCCTCTCCGCCAAGACCAAGGGCAACCAGAGCCCCGAGGCCACCGCCGCCGCCGAGAAGGCCGAGGCGACCCTGCGTACCGCGGTCGAGAAGGTCGTCGAGTACCGCCCGGTCCGCAAGCGCCTCCCCAAGGGCCGTCCCGGCATCACCACCTCCTTCACGGTGGGCGGCGCCGAGGGTTACATGACCGCCAACTCCTACCCGGACGACGGTCTCGGCGAGGTCTTCCTGAAGATGTCGAAGCAGGGCTCGACCCTCGCGGGCATGATGGACGCCTTCTCGATCGCCGTCTCCGTAGGCCTGCAGTACGGCGTGCCCCTGGAGACGTACGTCTCGAAGTTCACCAACATGCGCTTCGAGCCGGCCGGCATGACGGACGACCCGGACGTGCGGATCGCGCAGTCGATCGTCGACTACATCTTCCGCCGCCTGGCGCTCGACTTCCTGCCCTTCGAGACGCGCTCCGCGCTCGGCATCCACTCCGCCGACGAGCGTCAGCGTCATCTGGAGACGGGTTCGTACGAGCCGTCCGTCGACGATGAGATGGACGTCGAGGGCCTGGCCCAGTCCGCGCCCCGCGCGCAGGAACTGAAGGCCGTCGTCACCCCGAAGGCCGAGGTCGAGGCGGCCAAGCCCGCCCCGCAGCAGGCTCACACCAGTGCCGAACTGGTGGAGATGCAGTTGGGTATCCAGGCGGACGCCCCTCTGTGCTTCTCCTGCGGTACGAAGATGCAGCGGGCCGGTTCCTGCTACATCTGCGAGGGCTGCGGCTCGACCAGCGGTTGCAGCTGATCCGGGGCGCCGTCCAGGCGTGAAGTGAACGGCCAAGGAGGCGGAGCCGATTTCTCGGCTCCGCCTCCTTCGGCGTACTCGGAGTTGGTGGGTGGAGGGAGCGGGTCAGGACGGGCGGGCGCTGCCCATGGTCCTGGCGAAGGTCTCGGGGTCGCACTCGAACCCGCGGGTGTCCGGGTGGAAAGTCCACTCTCCGGAGTCGTCACGCACGAATTCCGCGACCGTAGTGGCCGTCGCCCCCAGTACGTGGCCGAAGTCGCCTTCGGCCAGGACGGTGTAGCCCTCGCGGATCCTCAGGGCGGGGTTCTGTACACCGATGAACGTCCTGGGCCCGGTGCGCTGTTGTATGGCGACGCCGACCACCACGCGCGCGTAGCGCCTGTCGAGACGGGTGAGCTCAAGCGTCATCACCTCGTCCCAGCCGAAGCCCTTGCCGTCCTTGCTGTCCCGGTTGAGGTTGATGGTGCCGTCCGGGGAGCGGTTGTCGAAGTGCACTACGTAGTCGGGGTTTTCGTGTGTGTCGGTCGCGAGGTAGGTGGCGGCGACGATGTCGAGATCGGTGGCCGGCTGACCGGCGGGACTGGGATCCCACTTCACCGAGACCTCGACTTTGCTGATGCCCTTGTTGAGGCCGTTCACCGGTTCTCCCCTCCTGGTCCCCCTGTATGAGCCGCCCCAACTGCACGGCAGGTGAGGCATGTTGCCCATCGTGCCACGCGCACGGGGGCGCTCGTGCGGATGCACTCCGCCGGAGCGTGACCGACGCCACGTTCCGTGGCCTTACGATGGCGCGGTGCTGGTCAAGTGGATTCGCTGCACCGTGGTGGATCGCCGCGGTTTTGAACGGGGGCAGCGGAAATGGGCGGGACTTCTGGGGGAGCCGGGATTCCGGGGGCAGGGCGGGGGCTGGAGCCGGGGAAGGACCGGGGTGGCCCACATCTTCGCCTTCTGGGAGAGCCGTGCCTTCTACGACTCCTTCATGGCGCGCTCCCATGACCGGCTGGCCGCTGCCCAGTCGGGCACCTTCAAGGATTCACAGGTCAAACTCTTCGATCACCGTTTCGATGTGAAGACCGGTTTCGAACCGCGCTTCACGGAAGCCGATCTGGTACGGGTGGCGCACTGTCGCGTCCACGAGGAGCGGGCCGAGCACTTCGCGCTGATGCAGGAGAAGGTCTGGAATCCCGCGATGGCCGGCTCGCCCGGCATGGTGCGGGGCCTGTTCGGCGAGGCACCCGGCTACGAGTTCCTGATTCTGTCGATGTGGAAGTCGGCCGCGGAGCATGGCAAGTACCGCGTCGAGCGGGTGGAGCGGCTCGCTCTGCGGGCCCAGCTGGAGGCGGACGTCTCGGCGCTCGCGGGCGACATCGTGCAGTTGGAACCGACCTGGACGGTCTGAAACGGCCGGGATTTATGTGACCTATGCCGTATGGGGCCCGTACGAGTGCTCGATCGGGCCCGACCCGATCTAGGGTTTCGGTATGGCACGACCACGGCGCATCGTCCTTGTCCGGCACGGCGAGTCGGTGGGCAATGCCGATGACTCGGTGTACGAGCGTGAACCCGACCACGCACTGGCGCTCACCGAGAAGGGGTGGCGGCAGGCGGAGGAGACGGGCAAACGGCTGCGAGAGGTGTTCGGCCGTGAGCGCGTAAGCGTTTACGTCTCCCCGTATCGCCGCACGCACGAGACCTTCCGGGCCTTCCACCTCGACCCGGAACAGGTGCGCGTGCGGGAGGAACCGCGGCTGCGCGAACAGGACTGGGGGAACTGGCAGGACCGGGACGACGTACGGCTGCAGAAGGCCTACCGCGACGCGTACGGGCACTTCTTCTACCGCTTCGCGCAGGGCGAGTCGGGTGCCGACGTGTACGACCGGGTCGGCGGCTTCCTGGAGAGCCTGTACCGGAGCTTCGAGGCGCCCGACCATCCGCCGAACGTGCTCATCGTGACCCATGGACTGGCGATGCGGCTGTTCTGCATGCGCTGGTTCCACTGGACGGTCGCGGACTTCGAGTCGCTGTCGAATCCGGGGAACGCGGAGATGCGGATGCTCGTTCTCGGGGAGGACGGCAAGTACACGCTTGATCGCCCTTTCGAACGCTGGCGTGATCCGGAACCGTACGGAGTCACCGAATAGAGTGGCAGGGCGATGACCACTGACTCCTCTCCCGACGTTCCCGACGGGCGCCTGGGCCGCGCCCTGGCCAGCCTGCGTGGCCTGGCGGTGGGAGACGCGCTGGGCTCGCAGTTCTTCGTGCCCGCGAACTACCCGTCGCTCAAGCACCGCGCCCTGCCGCCCGGCCCCTGGCAGTGGACCGACGACACCGAAATGGCCTCCTCCGTAGTGGCCGTTCTGGCCGCTCACCACCGCATCGACCAGGACGCGCTGGCCCGCTCCTTCGCCGAGCACCACGACTTCGACCGGGGCTACGGGCCCGCGGTCAACCGGCTGCTGCGGCAGGTCCGGGAGGGCGGTGACTGGCGCGAGCTGGCCTCGGCCCTCTTCAACGGGCAGGGATCGTGGGGAAACGGCGCCGCGATGCGGATCGCACCCCTGGGCGCCTGGTACGCGGGCGATCCGGAACAGGCGACGCACCAGGCCGAGATCTCGGCCTACCCCACGCATCAGCACCGGGAAGCCGTGGTCGGCGCCATGGCTGTGGCCGCGGCCGCCTCGCTGGCCGCCGCACCCGGCGGGCCGCCACGTCCTGACGCACTGCTCGACGGGGTGATCGCCCTCGTGCCGCGCAGCGCCGTGGGCGCCGGTCTGAGACGCGCCCGGGACATGCTCGACTACGGCGACCCGTCGACGGTCGCGGCGGTACTCGGCTGCGGGCGGCGTACGACCGCGCACGACACCGTGCCGTTCGCGCTCTGGTCGGCCGCGCGTGCCCTCGGTGACTACGAGGAAGCGTTCTGGGCGACCGCCCAGGTGGGCGGGGACATGGACACGACCTGTGCCATCGTCGGGGGCGTGGTGGCCGCAGGAAAGGCCGGGACACCGCCGGCGGAGTGGGTGTCGCGGACCGAGGGACTGCCGGAGTGGCTGCGGGTAGGGGTTGCGGGTTAGACCGTGCACGGTTGTCCGCAGGGGCGCGGAGTCGGCCACGGACGGCCGGCTGCCGTGGTGGGCGGCGAGTAGGTGCAGGTGCCGGTCGGGCTCCCTGCGTGCTTCGTTTTCGTACGACTGGCTGTCGATGCGGGTCTGAGGACAGACCAGGCAGGTATTCACGGCCCGGGGGTGCCGCTCATGCCCCGCATCTCCTGCTCCAAGCGTCAGGCACTGTCACAGCCCTGCCACAGAGAGCCGGTGCCCCGCTGTGCCGACTGTCCCGCGGTTACTCTTTCCGCCACGCCGCTCGTTGATCATCTCGGGCGTGCGCCGACGAGACACCGGTCCCCGGGCTTCTGCCGCCGCCGCTAGCTGCGCACCGCGCGGACCGGTCGGGAGGGGGTCCCGTGTCCGACACGCCGTCCGAGGCCGAGCCGAGAGGGCCGAAAGCGGAGGAATCAGCGGTTCCCGGAGGAAGCGGCGGGGGACGTGCTCCGGCGGAGAGGGCTGGCGGGCGTACCGTCGCGCTGACCAAGAAGCCCGTGCCCGGCCCCGGCCTCGATGCCGACGAGCCCGAAGCCGAAGAGCCGGGGGACGCCGTTTCCGGGCGGGGCGACTCCGACGAGTACGACGACTGGGATGATTCCGTCGCCGAGTCCTGGTTCACCGACATCCACGCGGAGCCCCCGGCCCGCGTCCGCACCGCCACCCTCTGGGCCGCCCTGGTCACGGGTGTGTTCAGCATGCTCCTGCTCGGGGACGGCCTGGCCCTGAACCTCCTGCTGGTGGCGATACCCGCCACGCTCGGCGCGTACTTCGCCGCCCAGGCGGCCGGCCGGCGCCCGCGCCGCTGGTCGTGGGCATGGGGCGGCGGAGGTCTCGCCCTGCTGATCGTGCCGGCGCTCCGCGACGCCGACTGGCCGTCGTTCCTCGCCGTCGTGGCCGCCCTGGCGGCGGGCTCGCTCGCCCTGCACGGCGGCCGCACCTGGACCGGGATGCTGTTCGGCCCGATCGGCCTCTACACCTCGCTCCTGACCGGCCCCGCCTGGGGCTGGCGCGGGTTGCGCGAGCGGTTCGGCGGTGCTCGCGGCAACGTGGGCCCGGTGCTGCGTGCGCTCGCGGTGGCCGCGGTTCTGCTGCTGGTCTTCGGAGCGCTGTTCGCCGGAGCGGACGCCGCCTTCGCGGATCTCCTCGGTGGTCTCATGCCGGACGCGTCCGTCGCCGGTACCCCCTGGCACGCCGTCCTGTTCGTGATCGGCGTGGTCGGAGCGCTCGCGGCTGCGCACACGGCTGCCGCGCCCGTTCAGTGGGACCGGGTCGAGGTGCCCCCGGGCCGGGCCCGCGGCCGCGTGGAGTGGGCGCTGCCCCTGATCGTGCTCGCCGCGCTCTTCGCGGTCTTCAACGCCGTACAGCTCGCCGTTCTGTTCGGCGGATACGACGCCGTACTCGAGAAGACCGGCCAGACCTACGCCGAGTACGCGCGCCAGGGCTTCTGGCAGCTTCTCGTGGTCACGCTGCTCACCCTGCTCGTCATCGGCCTCGCCCTGCGCTGGGCCCCGCGCGACGATGCGCGCGACTGGACGCTGGTGCGCGCCGTCCTGGGAACTCTCTGCGTCCTCGCGCTCGTTGTCGTGGCATCGGCGGTGCGGCGTATGTACATGTATGTGGAGGCGTATGGACTGACGCGACTGAGGATCTCCGTGGTGGGGGTGGAGCTCTGGCTTGGCCTGGTCCTCGTGCTCATCATGGCGGCGGGCATCTGGGGTGCCCGCTGGCTGCCGCGTGCCGTGCTGGCCGGCGCCGCCGTGGGAGTGCTCGCCTTCGGGCTCGTGTCACCGGACGGCGCGATCGCCGAGCGCAACGTCCAACGGTACGAGGAGACGGGCAAGTTCGACCTCGACTACGTACGCGGGCTGTCCGCCGACGCCGTACCGGCCCTCGACGGACTCCAGGAGCCGGTGCGTTCCTGCGCGCTGGAACGCATCGCGCGGGACTTGAAGCAGGAGAAGGAGCCCTGGTACGCAACGAGTTGGGGCGAGGCGCGTGCCAGGGGCATCCTCGACGACCGGCCGCTGTCTCCCGAGGCGGACTGGAACGTGTGCATGCGGCTGCGCACCGAACTGCCCTACCGCTGAGGCGGGGGCCGCACCGACCGCGTACGCACCGGCGAGAGACGTACCGCCCAGGACGCGTACGAACCGAAGGGGCGCGTACGAACCGCAGGCCGGGCCAGTGTCCTCAGGACGCGGCCCGGCCTCCCGTCGGCCCGGTCGGCCCGGGCGTCTGCTGTCAGCCCCCGGCGGGTCCCGCGGTGCCCGAGAGGGCGTCGAGGTCGCTCTTGCGGACCCGGATCACCAGCGCGGCGACGACCAGCGCCAGCACGGCCATGGCGGCGGCCGGGATGAAGGCTGTGGAGATGCCCTGGGCCAGGGCCTCGTGCCCCCATGGCGCGGGCAACTGCTGTGTCCGGGCGAACTCCGCCTTCTGTTCGGCCGAGGCGTTGGCCATGAAGTCCGTCACCTGCTTCTCCGCCTCGTCACGGCTGGCCGTGCCGAAGACCGTGGTGAGGATGGCGAGCCCGAGCGAACCGCCCACCTGCTGCGTCACGTTGAGCAGGCCCGACGCCGCCCCCGCCTCGTGCGGAGCGACTCCGGAGACCGCCGTCAGGGTCAGCGTCACGAAGTTCAGGCCCATGCCGAAGCCGAACACCAGCATCGGACCGAGCACCCCGCCGGCATACGAACTCCCGGGGTCGATCAAGGTCTGCCAGGCCAGCCCGACCGCGGCGAGCGCCGACCCGACCACCATGAACGGCTTCGGGCCGAGCACCGGCAGGAACCGCTGCGAAAGACCCGCGCCGACCGCGATCGCGACCGTCACCGGCAGGAAGGCCAGACCCGCCTCGATCGGCGTGTACTGCAGCACGTTCTGCACGAAGAGCACGATGAAGAAGAACATGCCGAACATCGCCGCGGCCAGGCTCAGCATGATCACGTATGTGCCCGAGCGGTTGCGGTCGGCGAACATCCGCAAAGGTGTGATCGGTTCCTTGGCCCGGGACTCGACCAGCGCGAAGGCCAGCAGCAGGACCACGGCCGCGCCGAAGGACCCGATGGTGAGGTTGTCCCGCCAGCCTTCCTCCGCGGCCCGGATGAATCCGTAGACGAGCGTGGCCATGCCGGCCGTCGAGGTCAGCGCGCCCGCGAGATCGAAGCGCCCCGGATGGCGTTCGGACTCGTTGATGTAGAGCGGGGTGAGGAAGGCGATCAGTACACCGATCGGAACGTTGACGAAGAGCACCCAGCGCCAGTCGAGCCACTCCGTGAGCATGCCGCCGGCCAGCAGGCCGATGGCGCCGCCGCCGGCCGAGACCGCGGCGAAGACGCCGAACGCCCTGTTGCGCTCGGGCCCTTCGGGGAACGTCGTGGTGATGAGCGCCAACGCGGTGGGCGACGCGATCGCGCCCCCCACGCCCTGCAGGGCGCGCGCGGCCAGCAACTGCCAGGGTTCCTGGGCGAAACCGCCGAGCAGTGAGGCGAAGGTGAAGAGCAGGATGCCGGTCATGAAGACCCGACGCCGGCCCAGGATGTCTCCGGCCCGGCCGCCCAGCAGCAGCAGGCCGCCGAAGGTGAGTGTGTACGCGCTGACGACCCAGGTGAGATCGGTCGTGGAGAATTCAAGCGCGTTCTGAATGTGCGGGAGTGCGATGTTCACAATCGTCGCGTCGAGTACGACCATGAGTTGGCAGGCCGCGATGACGGTGAGCGCGATGCCGGGATGCCCCTCCCGGCGGGCCGCTCCTGGCTTTGGTTCCTTGATCAACGGAGAGGTTGCCACTATTGAGTCCCCCACGGGTACGTTAGTGAACGCTCGCGTTCACTTTCGCGTCAAACGGTAGTGAGTCCCCGACAGTGAACGCAAGCGTTCACTGAAGTTGCTGCCGCTTTGCGTCGCTCGACCGCTCTCGGATTCCCCAGTCCGCAAGGCACGCGCGCGCGTGCCGTCGGCCCGCTCAACGGAGACATGCTCATGGTTACTTCGAGGTGGACGACCGCTCCCGATCAGGCGGCCTCCTCGCGCCGACGCGGCGCCGTGCTCGAACGTGCGATCCTCGACGCCGCACTGGAACAGCTCAGTACGGTCGGCTGGAACGGCCTCACGATGGAGGGCGTCGCCGCCGGCGCCCAGACCGGCAAGGCGGCGGTCTACCGCCGTTGGCCGTCGAAGGAGGACCTCGTCGCGGACGCACTCCAGGCCGGACTGCCGTTGCTTCAGGACGCGCCAGACCTGGGGAGCGTACGAGAGGACCTGCTGGGTCTGTGCCGCTGGGTGCGCGAGGCGATGTTCTCGCGTCCCGGCTTCGCGCTACGGGCGGTGATTCACGAATGCGACACCTTCCAGGCCGAGCGGTTCCACGGTGTGATCTTCGAGGGGGTCGTGGAGCCGACCGTCCGGCTGCTCCGCGAGGTCATCAACCGCGGAATCCAGCGGGGAGAAGTGCGGCCCGACGCGGCCAACGGGTATGTCTTCGACGCCATTCCGGCGATGATGATGTACCGCTCCAAGATGAGCGCGAGCGAATGGACCGAGCGTGACCTCGAGGAGATGATCGATCAGTTCATGGTTCCGCTGCTGCGGCCGGGGCACGTCTGACCGCTCGTCGGGGACCGTCCGACTGCTCTTCGGAACGCGGTGGCCGGAGGCGCGAAGGATGCTTGGGGAGACCGGGTGTCGCGTGAGGTCCGGGGCGGCGTAGGCTGAGCCCGCCATGCCGTACGAACCACCTACCCACACCGTCGAGCGCTCCCTGCGCGCCACGACCGGAGCGAAGGTCATTGCCGGTGTCGACGAGGTGGGGCGCGGCGCTTGGGCCGGCCCGGTCACCGTCTGCGCGGCGGTCACAGGCCTGCGTCGCCCGCCCGAAGGCCTCACCGACTCCAAGCTCCTCACCGTCAAGAGGCGTACCGCGCTCGCCGAGGTACTGGCGAAATGGGTGACGTCGTACGCCCTGGGGCATGCCTCTCATGAGGAGATCGATGACCTGGGGATGACGGCCGCGCTGCGTCTGGCGGCCGGACGTGCCCTCGAAGCCCTGCCGGTGCGTCCCGACGCGGTCATCCTCGACGGGAAGCACGACTACCTCGGGGCTCCTTGGCGGGTCCGTACGGTGATCAAGGGCGACCAGTCCTGTGTGGCCGTCGCGGCGGCCTCGGTCATCGCGAAGGTTCAGCGCGACAAAATGATGGCCGAACTGGGCATCGACCATGCAGACTTCGGTTTTGCGGCCAACGCCGGGTATCCGTCACCGGTGCACAAGGCCGCACTGGAGATGCGGGGACCCACCCCGTACCACCGGCTGTCGTGGGCGTATCTTGATGCGCTGCCCCAGTGGCGGCACCTCAAGAAGGCCCGCAGTTGGGCGGACGGAAGCGTTCCGGAGATCGAGGGTCAGCTCGGCTTCGACTTCTGACGATTCTGTTCGCACTCATGTGCCACCCGATGTGCGACCCGCCGACACGAGTCGCACCGGCGTTTGATAAAAATCAGCTCATGCCTCTCATTCCCGAGGAGCCTCAGATTCACGAGAGTGCCCAGGGTCCCCGCGCCACTTCGGCCACTGGCCGAACCGCGCCGACCCCCCGTCCCGTACCCGGCCCCCGTCCCGCGGCTCCGCCGCGGCCCGGCCGTCCGGGTCCTGTCCGGCCGATGCCCCCGGCGCAGCGCGCGCCGCGTGACACGGCCGTGGCCAAGCCGGAGCCGTCCGCTCCGGCGGCCCCAACCGCTGCCTCTACTCCGCAGATCCAGCTGATCCCGGCTACGGCCGAGGGGGCGCTGGACGCCGCCGAGGAAGCGGTCGACCTGCTTCTCGAGTCGGGCCGGTCCCCTGGTGAGGTGCTGGTGATCACCACCGGCGAACCGCACCCGTGGGCCGCGCACGAGCTCTCGTTCGGCGAGGCCTCGTACTGGGCCCAGCACGACGCGGGCGACGACGTCTTCTACGTCGACGTCTCCGCAGCCGGTCGTGCGGCGTCCCGTCCCGTGGTCGTCGTCGCCGTCAATGGCGGACCCGACGCCGGTGCCGCCACCGCTCTGCCCCTGGCCCTCGGCCGGGCCGGTGCCTTGATGATCGTCTGCGGGGATCCGCAGCAGATCAACTCGGTGCTCGGCGCGGGGGTCTGAGGGTCCCGTTTCCTCCGGGGTCTCCAAGGTCTCCGGGGGCGGGGTGCCGCTGCGGTGGCATTCGCACGGTGAGCGGTTCGACGTGTGCCGGTACGGGGGGACGTGCCGGCGTGCCCGTCATGGGCGCGAGTCGTCATGACGCCACGTGTTCATGTGGGCATGCTCGTTCCTGTGGGCGTGCCCGTTTCCTCACGCGGCGAGCCGGTATCCGCGTGCCCTGGGGGCTTTAGGGACGCGGTCTCTTGAGTGTGCCCCGTGCGTGTGGTCGGTGGTCGGCGGTGGTGCCTCTGCGTGCTCGGGGGCGCCATCGCAGGCTCCCCGCGCGCGTGGGACCGGACCGAGGCCAGGGTGCCTTCGTGACGCCGGTGCCGGTGGCCACGCGACGACGGCCGGTGGGCCGGTGCTGAGGAACGACCTGTGCCGCAGGCGGCGGTCGTCGGCTCAGCGGGCGGCCGCCCGGCGCAGTACCTCCGAGGCGGCGCCACCGGTCCGCGGCTGGACGGTCTCGGCCGCGGCGAAGGACTCCAGGGACTCCGGCGGTGAGTCCGCATTGGGCCGACGTCCGCCACGACCCTCGCCCAGCACCTGCCAACCGTCACGTGTCAGCGTGATGTACGCCCCGCAGCGCAGCCCGTGCAGGGTGCAGGCGTCCCGCAGCCCCCACATCCAGGCCCCGTCCTCCTCAGTCCATCGTGCGTCGCCGTCACGGCAGTAGAGCAGCACAGCGGTACGCACCGGTGTGCGGCGCCGCAGGTCGTGCGGGATGACCCGGCGCAGCTGCGCGAGCAGCGCGTTGCGGAACATCCAGCCGTCCGCCGGAGCCGGCCGCCGGGTGAACGAGGCGCTCGCGCTCAGCCGTTCGTCCGGATCGAGGACGGCCACGACCGCGGTCGCGGGCCGGGGCCGATGCCGTGCGTGCAGCCCGCTGACGACCTCCCGGGGATTGCGCAGCAGCGGAATCCCCGCGGCGGCCCACTCGGCGGGTTCGAGCATCCGGGCCAGTGGGTTGGCGGAAGTGGCGGACGTCGACATCGATGCCGCCGAGGACGGAGCGAATCCGAAGGTCACGGTCCTCCCTTCGGCTACGCGCCCACACTGCGGGCGGGGTCGGACTGGGGGAGCGCACCGCGGCACAGCCCGAACGGGCAGCCCGGGAAGGGCCGCGCGGGGCGCGACCCCAATTCTTCCTGTCGAACTTCGTTGCGGCAACGAGCAATTGGGGCCACCGACCGTTATCTGGTGATGCGCCGCCTATATCCCTGCCCCATGTCCTCCACCGCAACGCATTGATCAGCCTTGCATGGCAAGGACCAGCGGCAACACCCCCTGCGCACCGGCTCGCCGGAGCATGCGTGCGGCCACCGCCAGCGTCCAGCCTGTCTCGGTCGAGTCGTCCACGAGCAGGACGGGTCCGTGCGCCTGGGAAAGAGCCGCTGCCAGGGCGGGCGGCACGGTCAGCGCCCCGTCCAGCGCCTTCAACCGCTGGGCACTGTTGCTCCTGGAGGCCTGCGCCGCCTCGGCCCCGGCGGCGTACTCGATGGAACCCAGCAGGGGCATACGTCCGATCTCGGCGATCCGCTCGCCCAGCGACTGGATCAGGCGTGGCCGGCTGTGCGAGGCCATGGTGACGACGCCGACCGGGCGCGGCTGTGCGTCGGCGCTGCCCGAGGCCCAGCCGCCGGGGCCCTTCGCCCAGTCGGTCAGCACGCCGACCACCGCCTGTGCGACATCGTCCGGAACGGGCCCGTCGGGCACCTGCGGCGCGAGCATCGGCCGCAGCCGGTTGCCCCAGCCGATGTCCGAGAGCCGCCCCAACGCTCGTCCGGAGGCGGCCTGTTCACCGGCCGGGATGCGCCCCTTCAGATCGACGCCGACCGCGGGCAGACCCGTCGGCCACATCTTCCGGGGCTCGACCTCGACACCCGCGCGGTTGAGCTCGCCACGCGCGGAGTCCAGCGCGGACGGAGACACGGAATCGGCGAACCGCGGCTCCGCGCACCTGTCGCAGCGGCCGCAGGGAGCCGCCCCCTCGTCGTCCAGCTGCCGCCGCAGGAACTCCATCCGGCAGCCGGTCGTCGTCACGTAGTCACGCATCGCCTGCTGCTCGGCCGCACGCTGCTTGGCGACCCACGCATAGCGCTCGGTGTCGTACGTCCACGGGTTGCCCGTGGAGATCCAGCCGCCCTTGACGCGATGCACTGCGCCGTCCACGTCCAGGACCTTGAGCATCGTCTCGAGCCGGGACCGGCGCAGCTCCACCAGCGGTTCGAGCGCGGGCAGCGAGAGTGGCCGGCCCGCCTGGGCGAGGGCGTCCAGGGTGCGCCGGACCTGCTCCTCCGGAGGGAAGGCGATCGAGGCGAAGTACTGCCAGATCGCCTGGTCCTCCTTGCCGGGCAGGAGCAGCACCTCGGCGTGCTCCACGCCGCGGCCCGCGCGCCCGACCTGCTGGTAGTAGGCGATGGGAGACGACGGCGACCCCAGGTGCACCACAAACCCGAGGTCGGGCTTGTCGAAGCCCATGCCCAGCGCGGACGTGGCGACCAAGGCCTTGACGCGGTTGGCGAGGAGATCCTCCTCGGCCTGCTGGCGCTCCGCGTTCTCCGTCTTTCCGGTGTACGACGTCACGGTGTGCCCGCACTGCCGCAGGAACGCGGTGACCTCCTCGGCCGCGGCCACCGTGAGCGTGTAGATGATTCCGGAGCCCGGCAGGTCGCCGATGTGCTCGGCGAGCCAGGCCATCCGGTGGGCGGCGTCCGGCAGCTGCAGCACACCGAGGCTCAGGCTCTCCCGGTCCAGCGGGCCGCGCAGGACGAGCGCGTCCGTGCTGCCGCCGGTGCCCAGCTGCTCGGCCACGTCGGCCGTCACACGCGCGTTGGCCGTCGCGGTGGTGGCGAGGACCGGAACGCCCGGCGGAAGATCGGCGAGCATCGTGCGCAGTCGGCGGTAGTCCGGCCGGAAGTCGTGGCCCCAGTCGGAGATGCAGTGCGCCTCGTCGACCACGAGAAGGCCGGTCGCCGCGGCGAGTTTGGGCAGCACCTGGTCACGGAAGTCGGGATTGTTGAGCCGCTCCGGGCTCACCAGGAGCACGTCGACCTTGCCCGCGGCCACCTCGTCCTGGATCGTGTCCCATTCCTCCGTGTTGGACGAGTTGATGGTCCGCGCGTGGATGCCGGCCCGCGCGGCCGCCTCGACCTGGTTGCGCATGAGGGCCAGGAGAGGGGAGACGATGACCGTGGGGCCCGCACCCCGCTCCCGCAGCAGCGCGGTCGCGACGAAGTACACCGCGGACTTGCCCCAGCCGGTGCGCTGCACCACCAGAGCTCTGCGCTTGTCGGCGACGAGTGCCTCGATGGCGCGCCACTGGTCCGCGCGCAGCCGGGCTTCGTCCGCCGGAGCACCGACGAGGCGGGCGAGGACGGTATCGGCCGCAGTGCGCAGTTCTTCGTTGCTCATGGCCCCATGCAACCCGATGGGTCGGACATCACGCGAATGGGTCCGTCAGGCTGTGGACAACTTTGACGTGATCATGCTCGTGGTTATCCACAGGGCAAAGCGGAATTCCAAGATCCGCGAGATGGTCACGGCATGACGAATCACAGCGAAGCGGCCGGGACCTCCGGCAACGGTGACATTGGCGGGCACGACGGACGTGGAGGGTATGGCGGGGGCGGAGACGCGGGTGGCGGACATGGCGAAGTCCGCGGCGGGCATGGCGCAGCCCATGACGGTGAAAGCGCTGCCCGCTTGACGCACGGCGCGTCCGGTACCTCGGGTGCCTCGGGTGCCGAGCACCAGGTCACACTCCGCACTCCGGCCGAACTGGCCGACGCCCTGCCGTACTTGCTCGGGTACAGGCCCGAGGACAGCATCGTGCTCGTCGCACTGCACGACAGGGACGGGCGCGGCAGGTTCGGCGGACGAGCCCGCCTCGGCATCCCGGGCCACGCGGACGACTGGCCGTCCGTCGCCGAACAGCTGACGCACGGGCTCGTGAAGGGCAGCGAACGCAGAGGTGCGTTTCCCGAAAGCATGGTCGCCTTCCTCTGCCAAGAACCCAAGGACGGAGAATCGGGCCGGGATGTCATGGAACGCCTTCGCCCGCTCGCGCAGTTGCTGCGCACGGCATGCGGCGTCCTCGATGTCCCCGTGGTCGAAGCCCTCTGCATCTCGGACGGCCGCTTCTGGTCGTACTGCTGCCCCAGTGAGCACTGCTGCCCGCTCGACGGCACGCCCATGGGACTGCCCGGCACATCCGTGCTGGCGGCCGCCGCGACCTACGCCGGCCTTCAGGTACGGGGCACTCTGCGGGAGCTGAGGGCGAGGCTCGCTCCGTGGGAGACCGCTGCGGCGCTGGAGCAGGAGTCGGCACTCGACGCGGTGAGCATGGCGCTGATCCCTCGGATCCTGGACGACGAGAGCCGGGCAGGTGTGGCGGATCAGACCTTGGAGCTGACTCATCGGGTCATGCGCCGGTTCGCCGAAGCCGGGACCTCTTCCGGCACACTTCCGGCGGATCTTCAGGACGACGAACTGCTGGCCCACGACGAGGCGGCCACCCTGATTCTCGGCCTCCAGGACCGCACGACGCGGGACCGGGCGGCGGAGTGGATGGAGGGCGACGAAGCCGGTCCCGCCCTCCGCCTCTGGCGGGCTCTGGCCCGGCGTTGCGTCGGCTCGTACGGCGAGCACGCCGCGGCGCCGCTGACACTGGCGGGCTGGGTCGCCTGGTCTGTCGGCGACGAACTGGAGGCCCGGGAAGCCCTGGCCATGGCGCTCGGAGCGGATCCCGGGTACCTCTTCGCACGCCTGCTGCACCAGGCGTGCAACGAAGGACTGGACCCGGAATCGATTCGCCGCTGCCTCCGCAGGGAGCGTACGGACCGCGCCGACGTGGAGGCGTCCGCCTCCTCGGCGTCACCGGTCGCCGCCGAAGCGGCCGGGCATGCCTCGGCGCAGTCGACACGGGTGGCTTCCCGCCGACGGCGCAAGCCGCGGTCCGCGGGGAGCGGGAGCGGCCGTCCTGGCTCCCGGTCTTCCGAGACCGGGGGTACGCGCCGCCCGCGGGCAGCCGACGACGCCTCACCCGCGGCGGAAGGACCCGGCCGGGCCGGTGACGGCGCAGGCAGTGCTTCTCGCGTCCGCCGAAGCCCGGGCCGGCAGGGGACGAAGAAGGGCGACACATGAGGGCGGGGGAGAGAGGGCGAGTGAGGTGGGCCGCCGGGTGGCCGGGGCCGGCTTGGCGGCTTTGGGAGATGTCTCGGGTGTGGGCTGGACTCGGGCCGGTGTTGCTCGGAGCGTGCGCCCGGGTGCTGGCCGCTGCTGCTCCGGGGTGGGGTTGGACTCTCCTGGTGACTCCGGACCTGGTTCCGGTGCCCGAGGATGCGCGAGGTTCGCAGGGCGCTTCGGGCCGAGACCGGCCTGTGCCGACAACTGCGGCACTACGGTCACTCCCGGCAGGCTTTCCAGGCCTGAACCGTCCACCGGCGGTCATTGACCTGGATCTGCGTCACACTCCGGTCGGCCAGGCTCAGGGCCTCGGCCGAACTGCCCCGGGCGAGAGATCCAGGCATCTTCCACACGTTCACCTCGCCCAAGAGAGCCGACCCCACCGCGCCCGCAAGCCCCGGGCTCGCCGCCAATCGGTCGGCTTCCCTGAAACCGGGCGTGACCCGGGACGGGCCCGCTCCGTTCACCTGAGTGGCGCAGCCCGCGGCCGGGCCGTGGCGCCGCGTCGCCCCTCCGGAGCCCTCCACACGCTGCCGAGCGCACACTCAGTGCACGGAGCACAGAAGAAGCCGCCCCATGCCCCTGCCCACCCCGTCCTCCGCCCCGAACGACGACCGCCCTCCGCTCCGCAGGCCCGCACAGCGATCCATCGGTCCGGGCGGCCTCACTGCCCCGCAGCCACCGCTTCCCGTACCGCGCCGGACCGTGGACCTGCCACCCGCGCACACCGTGCTGATCTGTGTCGCCCTGCCGGGGCTCGCGATCTCCACGGAGCAGGGCCAGCTGACCGGTCAGGGACTGGAGGGTTTCTACCGTGCGGGCCGACGCATGCTCTCCCGGTGCCGACTGCGGGTGGCGGGTCGGGAGCCGCTCGCGGTCCAGGCCCGGATGGTCGCGGCGGACCAGGCGCGTTTCGTGTCGACCTTGAGCCTGTCCGCGGAAGGTGGCCCGGACCCGGATGTTCTCGTGGAACGGACGCGGTACGCGGACGGCACGGAGCGGATCACCCTGCGCAGCGCGGCCCACCGCCATCTGCGCCTGCCCGTCGAGGTGGCGCTCGGCACGGATCTTGCCGAACTGGGCGCCGTCGCCGCAGGACGAGCCGGTCCCGAACTGCCCGCCAGCGTCCACGACTCCGGCATGCGGTGGTCCTGTGCCACCGGGCACTCCGTCGTGACCGCCGACCCGCCGCCCGCGGACGCGCTGGCCTCCGCCGGGCTGCTCCGCTGGGAGATCGAACTGCCACCCGGTGGCACCCGAAGCGTGGAACTGAGGGTGCGGCCGGCCGGGGCCGGGCCCATCCGGGCAGCAGCGCGCGGCGCCACGAGCCCGCTCGCCCCGGCGCGGGCGGCGGGCGACGACCCAAGGGTCCAGGGCCTTCTGCACACGAGCATCGAGGACCTCCAGTCGCTGCTGCTTCGTGACCCCGCACAGCCGTCCGACACACATCTGGCGGCCGGCGCACCGTGGCGCTGCGGCATGGCTCCGGCCGAGGCGCTCGCGGCGGCGCGGATGACGCTGCCGCTGGGGACCAGGCTCGCCGCTGGCACTCTGCGCACCCTCGCTCGTACTCAACTCCCGGGCGAGGGACCGCGGTCCGGCCTTATTCCCGGGCCGAGACGGCACGTCGGTACGCATCTGCCACCGGGCTGCACGGGTGTGGAGGCGACCCTGCTGTTCCCGGCGCTCCTCGCGGAAGCCGTCCGCTGGGGGCTTCCTGACCAGGAGGCCGAGGACCTGCTGCCCGCCGCCGAGCGCTGTCTGCGGTGGCTGCGGACCTCCGTCGGCGACGGCACGTATCTGGCCGACCTCCACCCCGGTGGACCCGCACGCGGTGAGACCCAGGCACACGCTCACCGGGCGGCGCTGCTGGGCGCCGACCTTCTCGACGCGTACGGGAGAGCCGGCGGTGGCGGGCTGCGGCAGTGGGCGCGGGAGATGAGAGCCGCGTTCCGGGAGGACTTCTGGATCGAGGACAGGGGAGGAGGCAGACCGGCCGCGGCCCGTCTCTCGGACGGGCGGCTCCTGCCCCACCTCGGCGCGGGCAGCGTCCACCTCCTCGACACCGGACTGCTCGGCGCGGGCGCACCGGCCCCGGGACTGCTCGACAAGGTGCAGACGGAACAGCTCGCACGGCTGCTCGGCGGGCCCGCCATGGACTCGGGCTGGGGGCTGCGCAGCCTTGGTGTGAAGGAGGCGGCGTACAACCCGTTCGGGCATCGAGGCGGGGCCGTCCGGGTTCACGAGACAGCTGTCGCCGTCGCGGGTCTCGCCGCCGCGGGTTACGAAAAGGAGGCGAGCTCACTGCTGCGGGGCGTGCTGTCAGCCGCCGAGACCTTCGGTTACCGGCTGCCCGAGATGTACGCGGGAGAGCAGCGTGTGGAGGGCGGCGCCCCGGTGCCGCATCCGGCGGCCTGCCGACCGTCGGCCACGTCCGCGGCCGCCGGGGTCCTCCTGCTCACCACCCTCGCCGGAATCCGTCCCGACGCCCCGGCCGGGACGGTGACGCTGCGCCCGGTCCGCGGGGCGCCCCTGGGCGAGATCGGTCTGACCGGTCTGCGCGTCGCGGGCGCCCCCTTCTCCGTACGTGTCAGCAGGCTCGGCCTCGCCATGGTCGAGGAGGCGGCCGACGGGCTCCAGCTGGGAGCGTGAGCTGGTGGAACCCGACAGGGCAGGGACCGGCGGCGGTCTGTGACGTCTGTTCCGGAGCGCAGGGGATCAGCCACCGAAGCGACCGACGAAGGGAGTGTTTATCGTCAGGCAGACGACTATGATCGCGGCATGCCCTACGACCCGTCAGCCTTCCCACCGTTCGCCGTCACCGTTGACCTGGTCGTGCTGACCGTGCGTCGCCACGCCCTGTGCGCGCTGGCGGTACGGAGGGGCGAGCCGCCGTTCCAGGGGCGGTGGGCGCTGCCCGGCGGCTTCGTACGGCCCGACGAGGACCTGTCGCAGGCCGCGGCGCGGGAACTGGCAGAGGAGACCGGGCTGTGCGCCCACGACCCGGCAGCCCCCGCGCAGGCCAACGGCGCGCACCTGGAGCAACTCGCGACCTACGGTGATCCCAAACGCGACCCGCGGATGAGGGTCGTCAGCGTCGCCCATCTCGCGCTCGCTCCGGATCTGCCCGCGCCCAGGGCGGGCGGCGACGCGAACAGCGCACGCTGGGCTCCGGTCGAGGAACTGCTCCAGCGGGCGGGCTACGGCCGGGACGGCGAACAGGCCGCGCCGCTCGCCTTCGATCACGCGCAGATCCTGGCGGACGGTGTGGAGCGTGCCCGATCCAAGATCGAGTACTCGTCGTTGGCCACCGCCTTCTGCCCGACCGAGTTCACGGTCGGTGAGCTTCGCCGGGTGTACGAGGCGGTGTGGGGAGTGGCGCTCGATCCCCGCAACTTCCATCGGAAGGTGACCGGCACACCCGGCTTCCTGGTCCCCACCGGCGGTACGACCACCCGGCAGGGAGGCCGTCCCGCCCAGCTCTTTCGCGCGGGCGGCGCCACGCTGCTCAACCCGCCGATGCTCCGGCCCGAGGTCTGAGGCCGGCCCGAGGCCTGAGGTTCGACGACGTCGCGAGGTCCGCAGCCGGACAAGTGGCCCGACTCGTACGGGCAGGCTCCGGAGCGCGCTCAAGGTGCCCGGAAAACCGTACATATCGCGCTATCTTGCTTCGAGTGATCCAGGCCATCGGACTGACCAGCAACGCCCGCAAGGAGCTTCCGCCCGCCGTCGACGACGTTTCCTTCGAGGCGCCCGCGGGCCGCGTCACGGCGCTCCTCGGAGCCCCGGGTGCGGGCAAGACGACGGCGATCAGACTCATGCTCGAACTCCAAAAGGGCCGCGGAATCACCTACTTCAGAGGTCGCCCGCTGCACCGCATCGCCCATCCGTCACGCGAGGTGGGTGTTCTCCTCGGCGAGGTCCCCGGGCATCCGGCACGCACGGTCCGCGGCCAGCTCCGCATGGTGTGCGCCGCAGCGGGTGTGCCCGTCAGGCGGGCCGACGAAGTGCTCGAAGTCGTGGGCCTCGTCAGTCTGCGCGGCGAACGCCTGGGCACGCTCTCGCGAGGCATGGATCGCCGTCTAGGACTTGCCTGCGCACTGCTGGCCGACCCGCACACCCTCGTGCTCGACGATCCCTCGGACGGTCTCTCCATCCGTGAAAGCCGCTGGCTGCACGGGATTCTGCGAGCCCATGCGGCCGAGGGCGGCACCGTGCTGGTCAGCACGGGCGACCCCAAGGAAGCCGCACGGATCGCTGACCGGGTCGTCACGATGGAGGAGGGCAGGCTCGTCGCCGACCAGGAGGTCGCGGACTTCGCGCGCACGCGCCTTCGGCCGCGCGTCGCCGTCCGCAGCCCGTATGCCGCCCGTCTCGGCGCCCTGCTCGCCAAGGAAGCCCGCACCGCGCGGCGCTCGGTGGAAGTGGTACGCGAGGACGGCAACCGTCTCTCCGTGTACGGCAGTACCTGCGCCGACATCGGCGAAACCGCATACCGCCACGGCATCCTCGTCCACCAACTCGCGGACGAGGTCGGCGACATGGGGCCCACGGCCGCGCGGCACCCTGTGGGTGACCCCCGCGGGGGTGAGTCGCCCCTGAGATCGGCCGCGGCGGAGGACACGGACGCGCTGTCGCCGCTCCCGCCCCCCATTTCCGTCCGTCCAGGACCCAGCCCCTTGCGCCCCCTGCGCTATGAGCTGCGCCGCGCGGCGGGAGTCGGCACCGGCTACCTGACCGCGGTCGCCGTACTGGTCGCCTCCGCCCTGATCTCCGTACTCCTGGCCAGGGCGGGACACACGCCACAGCCTCGCCTGCTGGCCGCGTGGCCGCAGGACTTTCCCCTGCCGCCCGCGGCACTCGGCGCGGGGCTGCTCGGTGCCATCGCGTTCGGTGACGAGTTCCGCCACCCCGCCCTGGCCGCGGACCGCGGCACCGTGCCCCGTCGGCTGGGACTGCTCGCCGCCAAACTCCTCATCGCCGCCGCGACCGCGCTGACGCTGGCTTTCCTCACGGTGGCCGTGGACGCCGAACTGCTCTACATCGTCTACGGACGGGAGCTCGCCGGAGTTCCCGCGGACTGGCTTTCGCTGAGCGCGAGTTGGCTCGGCCTCGTGGTGGGCTGCGCCTGGGCGGGCGTCCTGGCGGCGGGCATCTTCCGGTCGACGACCGCCGGACTCGCGGCGGTTCTCGCGGTGCCGATCCTGGTCGTGCCGCTCGTGCAGAAGGTCTTGGAGGGGCCGTCCGTACGGACCGCTGTCGGGTTCTCGACCCGGCTGCGCGAGCTCGTGCTGCTGCAGTGGCCGTTCGGGGGTGAGCGCTATGTGGCCGCCGCTGTGCGGACGATCGCTCAACCGGTCGGCAGCGCGCTGATGTTGTCGCTCGTCGCCCTGCTCTGCGCATATCTGCTCACGACCCTGCGTAGCAGGGTCCGATGACGACCGTCCGTGCACATACGTTCGTGCCGTGCGCGCAACTCCGCGTAGAACGCCCATTTCTTTCCGATAAGGCGTCAATTGCGACGGGGTGAGCGATCACCCTTTCGTGTGCTTTTCACCAAAGACCTCAAGGGAGTTGGAGACGGCGCCGACAAAGGTTCCGTGACTACCCTTGCGCACACCATGATGACCGCCGCCCGTTCCGCAGACTCCGGCCTCGCCGGCCCGGGCGAACTCGACCGCTACCCCTATGCGGAGGCCCTCGGCGCAGACCGCGTCAGCACCTCCGTCTGGGATGCCACGGACCCGGAGCTGGGCCGCGTGGGCCGGCGCTCCGCCGGCAGTCGCGGCCGTGGCCTGCATGGCCAACTGGTCCAGCAGCTGGGTCAGATGATCGTCTCCGGCGACCTGGGTGCGGACCGCCCGCTCGTGCCCGAGGAGATCGGCCAGCGATTCGAGGTCTCCCGCACCGTCGTCCGAGAGTCGCTCCGCGTCCTCGAGGCGAAGGGCCTGGTCAGCGCCCGCCCCAATGTCGGCACGCGGGTACGTCCCGTCAGCGACTGGAACCTTCTTGACCCGGACATCATCGAGTGGCGAGCCTTCGGACCGCAGCGCGACGACCAGCGTCGCGAGCTGAGCGAGCTGCGCTGGACGATCGAGCCGCTGGCCGCCCGCCTGGCCGCCGGACACGGACGCGAGGAGGTGCAGCAGCGGCTCGTCGACATGGTCGAGATCATGGGTCACTCCATGAGGCAGGGTGACGCGCTCACCTTCTCGCGTGCCGACGCCGAGTTCCATTCGCTGCTCATCCAGGTCGCCGGCAACCGCATGCTGGAGCACCTCTCCGGGATCGTGTCGGCCGCGCTCCAGGTCTCCGGCGGCCCGATCGCCGGCTGCGACCGGCCGAACGAGGCTTCGCTCGGGCACCATGCCCGGATCGTCGACGCCCTCGGTGCGGGCGACGCGTCGGGCGCCGAGGCGGCCATGCGTCAACTGCTTGCCGTCCATCCCGAGGTGGAGCGCGTGGTGCCCGCGCCGCGCGAGCACTGACCGCGTACCGAGGGCGGCGCGGACGGGGGCACATGCCCCGAGGGGCATTGCTTGGCCGGCAAACCATGAGCCGCCGGGCCTGCCGGACTCCGGAAGGATCCGGTGGGCCCGGCGCTGCAATGAGGTGCCGGGCCCGCCGAATGACCGTGTCTGAGCATGTCTGGCAGATTTTGGGTACTTACGGGGTGTGACTCGGGCCACGCAGATTGGGCGTAACGCTCTTCGGAACAGCGCGATGACCTAAGAGGTGACAGCCGAGTAGGGAATACGGACGCCGTTCAAGGCGCTGTGACTCTTCCCGGCTCCCGCCCGCGCCGTCGGCCCATCCCCAAGTCGGCGGTCGTCGGCTCCTGTCCGTAGTGGACGGGGCCGGAAGCCGTTTTCCAACGTTCCGAGAGGTTGTTCGTGTCGGCCAGCACATCCCGTACGCTCCCGCCGGAGATCGCCGAGTCCGTCTCTGTCATGGCGCTCATTGAGCGGGGAAAGGCTGAGGGGCAGATCGCCGGCGATGACGTGCGTCGGGCCTTCGAAGCTGACCAGATTCCGGCCACTCAGTGGAAGAACGTACTGCGCAGCCTCAACCAGATCCTCGAGGAAGAGGGTGTGACGCTGATGGTCAGTGCCGCGGAGCCCAAGCGCACCCGCAAGAGCGTCGCAGCGAAGAGTCCGGTCAAGCGCACCGCCACCAAGACCGTCGCGGCGAAGACGGCGACGGCCAAGAAGGCCACCGCCACCGCCGCCCCGGCGATGCCTGCCGCCGACGCTCCCGCCGAGGACGCGTCCGCCGAGAAGGCCGCCGCCAAGAAGACGACCGCCAAGAAGGCCGTCGCGAAGAAGACCGTCGCCAAGAAGGCGACCGCCAAGAAGGCCGGCTCCAAGAAGGACGATGCCGAGGCTGTCGACGACGAGGCGACCGAGGAGACTCCGGGTACCGCAAAGACCGGCGACGAGCCCGCCGAGGACGGCGCCCAGGGCTTCGTCCTGTCCGACGAGGACGAGGACGACGCGCCCGCGCAGCAGGTCGCGGCGGCCGGTGCCACCGCCGACCCCGTCAAGGACTACCTCAAGCAGATCGGCAAGGTCCCGCTGCTCAACGCCGAGCAGGAGGTCGAGCTCGCCAAGCGCATCGAGGCCGGTCTGTTCGCCGAGGACAAGCTGGCCAACGCCGACAAGCTCGCCCCGAAGCTCAAGCGCGAGCTGGAGATCATCGCCGAGGACGGCCGCCGCGCCAAGAACCACCTCCTGGAGGCCAACCTCCGCCTGGTGGTCTCCCTGGCCAAGCGCTACACCGGCCGCGGCATGCTCTTCCTGGACCTGATCCAGGAGGGCAACCTCGGTCTGATCCGCGCGGTCGAGAAGTTCGACTACACCAAGGGCTACAAGTTCTCCACGTACGCCACCTGGTGGATTCGGCAGGCGATCACCCGCGCGATGGCCGACCAGGCCCGCACCATCCGTATCCCGGTGCATATGGTCGAGGTCATCAACAAGCTCGCGCGCGTCCAGCGCCAGATGCTTCAGGACCTGGGCCGTGAGCCCACCCCGGAGGAGCTGGCCAAGGAACTCGACATGACCCCGGAGAAGGTCATCGAGGTCCAGAAGTACGGCCGTGAGCCGATCTCCCTCCACACCCCCCTGGGTGAGGACGGCGACAGCGAGTTCGGTGACCTCATCGAGGACTCCGAGGCCGTGGTTCCGGCGGACGCGGTCAGCTTCACGCTCCTCCAGGAGCAGCTGCACTCCGTCCTGGACACCCTGTCCGAGCGCGAGGCGGGCGTCGTCTCGATGCGCTTCGGTCTCACCGACGGTCAGCCGAAGACCCTCGACGAGATCGGCAAGGTGTACGGCGTGACGCGCGAGCGCATTCGCCAGATCGAGTCCAAGACGATGTCGAAGCTGCGTCACCCGTCGCGCTCGCAGGTCCTGCGCGACTACCTCGACTAGGTCTCGACCGTACGTCACGAAGGGCCCGGTTTCCCGTCCAGGGAGCCGGGCCCTCGGTCTGTGCGGAGTGCGTACCACCGTGTGCTGGATCACTCTGGGTGTCTCATGACGACCCCAGAGTGAGGAGCTCGTATGCGTCGTCCCTTCACCCGAGCGCTGGCCCTTGCGGCCGCGGCGGCCGTGATACCGCTGGCGTCACCTGCCCCTGTGGCCGCCGACAGCATCGTCATCGGCGGCTATCCCGTCGAGATCTCCGAAAGCCCCTGGACGGTGGCCCTGTCCAGCCGTGACCGGTTCGGGGGTACGCGTGCCGGGCAGTTCTGCGGGGGCGTGGTGATCGGCCGCTCGACGGTGCTGACCGCCGCCCACTGCCTGAGTGAGGGGGTGCTGGGCGCGCCCCCGCGGCAGGTTCGCGATCTGAAGGTCATCGCGGGACGCGGCAACCTGCTGTCGGGCGAGGGCAGGGAGATCGCGGTACGCGACACCTGGATCAACCCGCGGTACGACGGCTACACGAACGCCGGTGACTTCGCCGTACTCACCCTCACCGAACCGCTGGCCGCGAGCTCCGTGATCCGCATGGCGGGACCAGGGGACGCCGCGTACACGCCAGGGACCGGAGCTGTGGTCTACGGCTGGGGAGACGTGACCGGGGGCGGCGACTACGCGCGCGATCTACGGGCCGCGCGGGTGCGGGTGCTCGCCGACGCGGTCTGTGAGGAGGCGTATCCGGGCAGTGCGGACGGAACCTATCTCGCTGGTTCCATGCTCTGCGCCGGGGAGGAGGCCGGTGGTCGGGATGCCTGTCAGGGGGACAGTGGCGGACCCCTGGTCGCTCAGGGGCGGCTGATCGGCCTTGTGTCGTGGGGGAGCGGCTGTGGGCGGGCCGGCAGCCCCGGGGTCTACGCGAGGGTCTCAGAGGTCGTCAGAACGCTGGGAGCGGGCCACTGAGGGCCGTCTGAAGGTGGATCTGAGAACGAGGACGGGCGGCCGCTCCTGGAATCCAGGAGCAACTCGACCCCATGAAGTCGGAGTTGCTAGTAATCGCAGATCAGCATTGCTGCGGTGAATACGTTCCCGGGCCTTGTACACACC